>JAYVOX010000547.1:0-4488 GCA_043757695.1 Schlesneria sp. | reverse complement strand
CGCCGGTTCTTTTCGGAGAGCATCGCTCGAAAATGAACTTCGGGCTTCGTGATCGTGATGCTGTCGAGCCGCCGACCATCGGGACCGGTCACACAGACGACGCTGTGTTTCTCACTGAGCAACCCTTGCGACGCAGCCAATAACAGGCCCAAGTTCGACCGGTCCATGCGCGACAATGTGGCGTGCAAGCCGTCGAAAACATGCGTGTCCTCGCGCTTGATCTCGAACTCATCGTTGTGTTCGGTCGTGACCAGCAGCAGTCGGCCCTTCCAATTGGAGAGCGATTCCCACGGCACGCTTTCCAACCGATCGACCGCGAGTAACAGCGCCTGTGCGCCGACCGACTCCACCAGTAGCATCGCCTGTTTGACGAGAGTCTGCGTGAGCTTGGGAACGCCGTGCGCACGCGACGGCCGCTGGTCCGGTTGCAGGCCCGCCTTGGCCAGCAACAGGCTGTCGAGTGTCTTCGTGTCCTTCGAGTCAATCAGCGTCTGACGGAACTCGGGAAGCTTGAGCAGTTCGGCCAGCGCGGCCAGAACTTCGACGTGTGTCTGCTGGAGCTTGCGACCGATCACGAGCAACACAATCAGTTGCACGTTCTGGCCAGTGGGCACTCCGTAATCGACGCCCGATCGGCTGCGGCCCATCACGACGCGAAAGTCGCCATCCCAGTCGATGAAGGCGTGAGGCAACGCGAAGTCGTTCGACACCAGCGTTTGAGCCGCCGCTTCCCGCTCTTCAATCGCCTCCAAAACTTTGTCGGGAGCGATCCCGTCGTCTTCCCAATTGGCGGCTTGAACCAGTGACCGAATCGCCGCCGCGCGAGACTTCGCCGTCAGCTCCACAATCCGCATCACATTGACTAGTTCACCCAAGTCCAAGGGGGTGTCTCCCGTACTGGTTTGACGAGTTGTTTGAAGAGTTGTTTGAGCTTTCGATGGGAAGGGGGAAATCGACCGGGCCTTATAGTCAAGGTCCGCAGACCCCGCAACCGCGAGTCGCGAGTGCCACTACGGAGTCTCCTGTTACCTTCGCCAAGAATGACGTATCCGACAAAAGTCACATGGGGCAGATTTGTAATCTGCCCGTGTCGCTTGTTTCGTTGGGATTCGGGCAGATTACAAATCTGCCCCACGTGGAGTTTGGACTTTTTTCGGCAACTGACTTGTAAGAGTTGCACCGCTCCGAGCGGCGGCAATCAGAGGCTTGTATTTTCTGCTCAGATCACAGTCGGCTGACCACATTCGTTCAACCCGGAATGTTTCGCCAATCGACAGAGTCACCACGACCCGTGGTTCTTCGGCGATCGGCCAAACCGGCGCGAGACTCGACAAACGCAGTTCCGCGCAGGAACTCACCTCGCATCCCAGTCAGTTCTGCCGGTTAGAATCTGGCATGTGCTCCCATCGACAGGACTCGTCCCGTGGCTTCATCCCGCAACCCCATTGCGGCATCCCGTGTGCTTTCCTGCGGTGCCGAGTGGATGTTGTGAACGCTGGAGTGACATCGGTTCACGGAAACGACCGCGCCTGTTTCGCCAGCCATCGAACCGTCAGCGCGAGGATGTTGTCTCACCTGAGACCGCGTGAGGAAGCCATGCCCAATTGGAACTGGTGGGGAACCGTGATGCGACAATTTCGTCAGACCGTTTGCAGCCTATTGATGGCCCTACTCTTTGTCTGTGGGATGCCGCCAGCGCACGCGGCCGAACCGCCCGTAGCCAGCGCACCGACTGTCGTTGCACCAACCGTGGCTGCGACTCCAGTGGCTCCACCCGCGACCGCTCACACCGATGAGCAACGTCGATCGGCCGCCGTCGCGCTCAACTACAGCCGAGCGGCACTCCACCGGATTCGTCGCAATCCGTCGGTGCGCGTCATAGTCGAAGAGCAGGAGAAAATCCTGAACCATCTCAACCTGAACGGGATCGCCGACGAAGAGGTGATGAAGCTCTACTCGTCGGTGCTCGATGAGGTGGCTCAAGTCCAGATCGCAGACCGCGAACGTGAAGTGCTGCGCGAGAAGTATCGCCGCACGTTCAATCGCAGCATCGGACTGAGTGCGTTCGAGATCGCCGCTCAAGTGGCGACCGTTCAATACGCTTCGGCCGTCCGCACGGGAGCCAACAGTTGGTGGGACCATCGCAACCAGACGGTCTCGAAAGAGCTGGACCTGTGGCAAGTTGATAAGCGTCGCATGACTTCCGTGCTGGAGAAGTCGAACCTGTTTCTCGACACCTCGTGGAAGATGGCCCGCGCGAAGCAGATTCCCGATCGCTGGCTCGTGCGCAACGATGACCTCGACAAACTGGAAGAGGCGTGGAACGAGAAGGACACCACCGTGCGGCTGCGTGTCTTGAAGCGGATGGAATCGTTCATGGAGTGCTATCCGCCGTACTACTACTACGTGGCGCGGACGCAGCAGTCGATGGGGCAACTCTTCGCCGCGACCGAGACCTACGAGAAGCTGGCAAAGCTGGGGACCGGCCACTTCCGCAAGGATGAGATGCTGGCGGCGGGACTCGCCAATCGCGCGTTCATTCAAGCGTTTCTCGGTCAGCCCAGCGCTCCTCAAACGGCCCGACAGGCGTTGGAGTTCTCGACCGATGCGTGGGAAGCGAACCTCGTCTGCGCCTCCGTCTTGGAGAAATACGGTCGTCATCAAGAAGCGGAAGATGCGATCCTGCGAAACATCGACGTGAACTTGGAGCGACCGCAAAGCCGCATCGCGTTGCTTGGCGTTTACTATCACAGCGACAACCGCCCGGAACTCGCCGCGCGGCTGACGGACCCCGAATGGGTGAAAGACATCTCCGCCGCGCAGCTCATGCTGTGTGCGGCCAAGTTGTCGCCTGCCATTCCGCAACCGGTGACGGATCAACTGCAATCGTCGTTGCAGGGGACGCCGCGACTCGTGTTCGGTAAAGACGACTTCGTGCTGTCGGCCAGCCCAAGTTGGCAGTTGCAGACCGCCACGATCGCGCTGCACATCGGCGACAAAACGTTCACGGCCCCGCGAGTGGCAGCCGGTCGCGATGCGATGCTCATCAGTTTCGACGGCATCGCCGAATTCGGCGGCCCACTCGCGCCGATCCACGACGACCGCGAGATCGCCGTGACGATTCGATACCCCGACTCGGCCCCCGTCAGGCTGACCTTGAAGTCGCGCGGTACTGACTCACGCACCACGCCCGATGGATTGGGAGGCGTCTCATTGGCCGGACGGCAACATCCCGTCTATCGCGTCTCGTCGCTCGAACAAAACGACGTGAAGCTGACCTTGCGAAACGGCCCCTCCGCCGACTTCACCGAGGTCACGATCCCGGTTTCACGCTTTTCCAGCAAACCCGTGCTAGGCGAAGAGTCCCCCGATGCCGACGCCGAAGTTCAAACGCTCACCACCCCTACGCTCAAGGTGCCGGGAGCCAACTCGTCAGGCCGATGAGCCGCTCAGGACCGGCGCAGGAATTACGGGCGGAGTTATCGCGTCAGGTCGCGATCGTTTCACGGGGACTGGGCGTCAGAGGTCCAACGAAACGAGGCCGATCCCTTGGGAACGGCCTCGTCGTGCAGAGCAACGGTTCAAGTCGTGTGGCTGCGGCGGGCTATTTCACCAGCCGTCCGCTGCGCGTATTGATGACCTTTTTGAAGATGTTGATGAGCTGCTGCTCGTAGTCTGTGGGATTGCCGGTCCCACGTGGACTGAGTCCTCCTTCATCGGTCTTCGCAATGCGGGCGATGCGGTCCATGAAGTCGAGGTCGGCCCCGAGTCCCATGCCGACTCCATAGAGCTTCTCTTTCTTCTTCTCCATCAAGGCCGCTTGTCGCAGGACCGAGTTGTACCGGCATAGCTGTCGGCTGACGGAAACGTGGAACGGTTCGGATTATTGAAGCCCCAAATTCGCCGCCAATCCTGATCGGGCGGCAAGTAAATCAAATCACTCAAGCCTTGGCGTGGAACACCCACGCCGGGAGGACCATCTCCCAACGCCGCCGTATTCAACTGCATCGACACACCCGACAGATGCGACGTGCTGGCCACCTGGCCTAAGTCGTGCGGCCAGTCACGGCGCTGTGCGTCGGCGAAGTCGAAATAGCTGGGGATCAACTTGGGATCGAGAAAGCCGCCCGGTGGACTTGGACCTCCACCACCGCCTCCTCCGGGATCAGGAGGGGGCGGTGCGATGCCGACTGCCCATTGCCACATGAGGTAGTCGAGGTACTTCGTCCAATAGGCGAGGCTGTCGGCGTTGTTTGAATCGGGATCGGGCTTGGAGGCCGGCATCAGGGCTTTGATCTGCTTGTCGATCAACCAAGAATAGGCTTTGGTCTTACGAACAGCCTCGGTGTCCGTATTGAGAATTTGGTACTCGGGAAGAAGCGTGGCGTTTGTTAGAGCACTTGGAGAGTTGGTTTGCAGTGTTGTAGCCACGCTCGCCAGAGCGTGGAGGGGAGCGAACAACCACCTTCTGGCGAAGGTGGCTACTGA
>JAYVOX010000546.1:0-4496 GCA_043757695.1 Schlesneria sp. | reverse complement strand
TCGCGTTGTCAAACGGGTTTGCTCAGAGAGTCCCGCCGTACTTGGCTTCGTTGCCGAGCAACTCTTCGATGCGGAGGAGTTGGTTGTACTTGCAGATGCGATCCGTGCGACTGGCCGAGCCGGTCTTGATCTGGCCGCAGTTCAACGCCACCGCGAGATCGGCGATGGTGTTGTCTTCGGTCTCGCCCGAGCGATGGCTCATCACGGCGGTGTAGCCGCTGCGGTAAGCCGTCTGCACGGCATCGACCGTTTCGGTCAGCGAACCGATCTGATTGACCTTCACCAGAATGCTGTTGGCTACGCCCTTCGCGATGCCGTCCTTCAAGCGGCGCGTGTTCGTCACGAAGAGGTCGTCGCCGACGAGTTGCACCTTGTCGCCAATGGCGTCGGTCAGCAGCTTCCACGTGTCCCAATCGTCCTCGGCACAACCGTCTTCGATCGAGCAGATCGGGTACTTCTCGGACCACGTCTTCCAGATGCCGACCAAGTCTGGGCCGTTCACTTTTTTGCCATCCATCTCATACAGACCGGTCTTCGCGTCGAAGAACTCGGTCGAGGCACAGTCGAGCGCCAGCTTGATCTGCTCGCCCGCCTTGTAACCCGCCTTTTCGATCGCCTTCAAGATGACTTGGATCGCCGATTCGTTGGTCTCCAAGTTCGGGGCGAATCCGCCTTCGTCACCGACGGCGGTGCTCATCCCCATGTCGCTCAGCACCTTCTTGAGGTGATGGAAGACTTCGACACCAGCACGCAGCCCGTCGCTGAACTTGTCGAAGCCGACGGGGACGATCATGAACTCTTGCAGGTCGATCCCATTGTTGGCGTGAGCACCGCCGTTGATGATGTTCATCAGCGGCACGGGCAGCGTGTTGGCACCAACTCCCCCGAGATAACGGAATAGCGGGAGGTAGCTGACGCGAGCCGCCGCATGAGCCGCCGCCAGTGAACAGGCGAGGATTGCGTTCGCACCGAGACGCGACTTGTTCGGCGTGCCGTCCGCTTCGATCATCGCACGGTCGATGCCGGCTTGATCGGTGACGGGCATGTCGATGATGGCGTCAGCCAGATGCTCGTTGACGTTCTCGACCGCCTTGAGAACACCCTTGCCGAGATACCGGGACTTGTCGCCATCGCGCAGCTCGCACGCCTCGTGAGCACCCGTACTCGCACCACTCGGCACGGCCGCGCGTCCGATCGTGCCGTCTTCCAATTCCACATCGACCTCGACGGTCGGGTTGCCTCGGCTGTCCAAAATTTCCCGAGCATGTACGGCACTAATCGCCACTGTCATCGCAATCATTCCTTCCCACGAATTCGGTTACTGCCGAGGCTCCGTCACCCGCCGAACTGATCGACACGCGGAGCCTGATTCACGGCGGCAAGGCTTTTACCAGAAGAGTTGCCCGCCATCCATCGGCCAGCCCGAGTTCGTGTGGCTTCCCGCAGGAGTGAAGAGGGTTTGACCACAGTTTGCACAGAGGGGCACGGATAAGCAAAACGTGAAGAATGTCAGAGTCGGCGAGCGAGTCATGCGTGAGGGTTTGTCTCCAATGTAGCCATCATCGCTCCGCGTGATGGCTACATTGGTTTGAGGCAACGCCTCACAAGAATCGTCCTGGCCTGCGTCCAAGTCCTGATGTCCTTGCGGAACGAGGGTCACGAGGCGCGTTCTTTTCTTATCTGTGCCCATCCGTGCAATCTGTGGTCAAACTCTTCGGACCATCCGGCTAGAATCCAACGATGACGTTTCCGACAACAGTCTTGTGAGGCCCTGGAGTCTGGCTGAGAACCCGGGGCCTCACGGCACCCGGCTCACCTCGTTTCGACTTTTATCGGACACATCAACTCTGAACCAAAGAGACCGAACGTAGAGGCGGTTCATCCCACAACAGGATCGCGAGACATGTTTACCGGTTTGGTCGAAGGACTCGGAACAGTGCAGGCACTCGTCAAAGAGGAGGCTTGGTTGCGGATCGTCCTCGCGCCGCCAGCGATCATGCTGGGGGGCGGTGGGACGGATCGCTGCCAGCTTGGAGACAGCGTCGCCATCAACGGGTGTTGCCTGACGGTGATCGAGATCAGGCATGACTGCTGGGCGTTTCAGGCTGGGACCGAGACACTCTCGAAGACGAATCTCGGGAAGCTGCGAACTGGCGATGCGGTCAATCTGGAACGCTCACTCCCGGTGAACGGTCGGCTTGGTGGACACTTCGTGCAGGGTCACGTCGATGGCGTCGGTCACGCTGACGCCATCAACAAAGACGGCGACTGGGTGACGATGTGGTTCCGAGTTCCCGTCGCGCTCGCCGAGTTGATGGTGGCGAAAGGTTCGATCGCGGTGGATGGGATCAGCCTAACGCTGGTCAACGTCGAGCGTGATCGCTTCAGCGTGGCACTCATCCCGCACACGTTGTCGATGACGACTCTCGGGCAACGCCAAGTCGGAGATCCCGTCAACATCGAGACGGACATCCTCGGCAAGTACGTACAGAAGCTGCTGCGGGGAGAGAAGTCGAGAGCCTGAAGTCCGAATGCCAGCGAAGAGACAATTTCGGGTTCATGTCGATCATGTAAGCTCGCCCCCTGACCGATGGTTGATTTCGACCACGCGAAGTCGAGACGCCCCATTAAGGCGAGCGACAAGAAGAACTGTCCCTGTAGGATGGGCACTCTTGCCCGTCCCGGCTTCAAGACAGAAATCCGGACGGGCAAGGGTGCCCATCCTACACCGCAGTATGACAATTCCCGCCGCTCGCCTAACGTGGTTCCAAACGTGTGACCACTGACCATCACTCGTAGGACTCAGATCGTGACCAAGACAACATCAACGGACAGCTTCAGACTTCGCCGAGTTGTGGCGCTGTACTTGTCCATCGGCCTCATTATCGCTTGCTTGGGTGAGACGGCGTTGGCGCGATGGTACTCGCCGCGAGTCGTCTCGCCGCGCGTGGCCGATGCGTACAGTTGCCGGACGTTTGCCGAGCATCCGGCGTGGAAAGACCTCGCGCCGGATGCCAAAGCGAAGGCGATGTTCGACTACCTCACCGACCCCGAGACCGGATTGTTTCCGCCCGGCGGCGCGGTCTTCGAGGGGCCGGAGAAGCACTACGAGTACGCAATGGTGCGCGACCCGATCAAGCTCATCAACGTCTATGGCTGCGGCTTCTGCGACGCTGTCGGGCCAGCGATGGCGGGGCTGTGGGAGCAGGGCGGCTGCGGCCCCGCACGAACGGTCAGCCTGCCCGGCATGCAGCACACGACGTGCGAGGTCTTCGCCCAAGATCGCTGGCGGTACATCGAGCTCGATCTGCGGGGAGTGTTCCTCGACAAGGATGGGCAACTGCGGTCGCTCGATGAGGCGCGGAAAGATTTTTCGTTATGGCAGCGAGAGCGCGGACCGGGGTTCTTTCCGAAGGATGACATCGCCAGTTTGAAGAAGCAGTACGAGGCGAGCGAGGTCAACCACCGCTACAGCGTCGCCGTCACCGGCCACACGATGGACTTCGTGTTGCGACGCGGTGAGACCTTCACGCGCTGGTGGCAGCCGCAGGGGGATCGGTGGCTCGTTCACGAGGCTGATCTGAAGGACAAGGCGTACCGCGAAATCCTCGAACGCGCGCCACGCGGTCCCAAACCGAAACACCCGAACTGGTCGAAGCACACTCACAGCAACGGACGGTTTCTTTATGAGCCGAGTCTCAAAGGGAGGGCCGACGATTTTGAGGACGGAGTGTTTGACTCGTACAACGTCCGCGTCACTGAGGCCGGGCTGACGCTCATCAAACCGGGTGACGGTTGGGCGGTGTTCGAGGTTCGTTCGCCGTATGTCATCGTCCCGCAAGTCGGCAAGCTCGACGACGTGAAGGACGACAAAGAGGCCAGCGTGATTGAGGCCGATGCCACCGAAGTAACGCTCGCGTGGTCTCCCGATTTCGGCGACACGTGGATCACGCTCGAACCGAAGACCTGGCCCGCGACGGTGGATCTGACGGCACAGGTCGCGGGCAGTTATGGCTACTTGTTGAAGGTCGGCTTCAAGGGGAAGCCGGATGCGACGCTGTTGAAGTCGTTGAAGATCACGACGTGGGTTCAGGTGGCACCCGCGTCGCTTCCCGCGTTGCGTGCGGGAGAGAACTCATTCGAGTTGAAGACGGGCGATCACTACGGGCTGGCGACGCGAGTCCGTTCCGTCGTGCCGAACCCGACCGATGAAAACCAGTTCCTCCACTACCTGCTGCGCGCCCCAAAAGAGTTCGATCCGACGAGCCGTGCCGAGCGTGCGAAGGGAACAATGCTGGCTCGCCTGTCACCGCTCCCGAAGAGCAAAGTCGGATGGTTCTCGGCTGGCGCGAGCTTTCGGATGAGCGTCGGCAATCCCGACAACCCGCCTCGCAACGGCATCCGCTTCGCGCTGAACACGCCGCGCGATTATCAGCCCCTCTTCAAAGATGGCCCCGACAGCACAACGGCACTCGCGCGACCGACCGAACAGACTC
>JAYVOX010000545.1:0-4498 GCA_043757695.1 Schlesneria sp. | reverse complement strand
AAACCCACGGATGCCCGCGTTTGATCGTTCGCGCCAAATCACGATTGAGCCGCAGCACCAGCGGCGACTCGGCAGTGGCAATCAGGGGCATGTTTGTTTCAACACCGGCTGGCGAGGGAAGAGAGATCACAATGAAGCGGAGACCACGATCACATTGGGCTGACCGATCGCACTCAGAATCGAATCGCCGTTCGGGGCGCGAACTCTACTCGCCCTCGGAGCCGATTGCACATCGGGCACCGCTTTCATCCCGGGCGGCTCAGAAACTCAAACGGGGAATGTTGTCGAGCGCCGTCGAGTCTTCGAGACGCACCGTGTGATCGTGAGTGCTAGTGCGTCTCGAAGACTCGACGGCACCCGACCTTCAAAAACTGGCTCTCCGCCACTGGTGTTGAATTCCAAACTGAGCGGCACGGCGCTAGCCGCCGGTCTAGGCGAAAAACACCGGCGGCTAGCGCCGTGCCGCTCAGAAGACACTGCTTTCAACACGGATGGCGGAGAGATCCCAAAAACTGAACCGCCCTGCACTTTCATTCAGGCAATCGGCACTTCGCGCCCTGGGGGCTTTTGACTAGAACGCGACCGCCCCTCAGTTGTGGAGTTTCGCCATGTTGAACCCCTCGATCCCATACAGCATCCGCGAGAGTTCTCGTGCGCGGTATCTGCGGTTCCGTGTGACGCTCGACAAGGGACTTGAGGTCGTCGTTCCGCGCGGCTACGACCAGCGACGCATCCCCGAGTTGTTGCAGACCAATCGCGACTGGGTGGATCACGCGCTACGTCGCGTGGATGAGGCTCGGCTGAAGCAGGCCGTCCATGCGGCGCGAACGGTCCCCACACAGATCGCGTTGCCGAGTGTCGGTCGCGTCTGGAACATCGAGTTGGTTCCGACGCATGGTCGTTCGCTGAGCATCGTGGAGGTCGCTTCAGATCGCCTGCAATTGCGCGGCGATGTCGAGAACATCGACCTTTGCGATTCAGCGCTGCAACGCTGGTTGCTTCGCCAAGCTCACGACATCCTGACACCGCTGCTGGCGGCGGCGAGTCGCGAGACGGGTATCCCTTACGCACGGTTGGCGCTGCGAAAACAGAAGACGCGCTGGGGCAGTTGCTCGTCGCTCGGCACGATCAGCCTGAACGTCAAGCTGTTGTTCGTGGACCCCGACTTGGTCCGTTACATCTTGATTCACGAGTTGTGCCACGTGCGCCACATGAACCACTCCAAACGGTACTGGAAGCTCGTCTCGACGTACTACTCTCCCTACAAGGAAGCCCACCGTCGCTTGAAAGAAGCGTGGCGAAAAATGCCGCGCTGGGTCGCGTGACGCACCTGAAAAAAGTGTCTCTCCGCCACTTGTGTTGGATTCCAATCTGAGCGGCGCGGCGCTAGCCCAATGGCACTGACTTTACTTCGTAGCCACGCTCGCCAGAGCGTGGGGATCAGAGATGTCCTGCAAGAATTCCCACGGTCTGGTGACCGTGGCTACCTAAAGTCAGCGTCGAGCCGCTCGGAAGACACTGCTTTCAACACGGATGGCGGAGAGCCAAAGAAGTTCAGTCCGATCTTCTCGGATCGGTGTTCGAGGTTCCCTCGACCTTGTTGCTGCTCTGTTTGGGCAGCCGCCACAAACTGTGCTGTCGTTCGGACACGAGGTTTTAGTGTGCTTGCTCGCTCACTTCTCAGGATCAGTCTTCTTCCGGCAGCAGTGCGGAAACGCGCTGCGCAGCGGCTCGGTCGCCGCGCGTCTCCCGGCAACTTGCGATCGTTGGTGAGATCATTGCAGGACGAAGAGGCTTCAGTGCGAGAGGCCAGTTTGGAGTCGCTGGTGAAGTTGGGGCCGAGCAGCGTACCCGTGCTGGTGCGCGAGGTGATGAGCGAGTCCAGCGTGGTTCGGACGGCGATGGCGGCGGCGCTCGGCCACTTCGGCGCGATGTCGTCAGCGGTGGTGCCGACGCTCGAACAACTGCTGCGCGACCAGTCGCCTTCGGTTCGAACGACAGCCGCCGAGTCTCTCGCGCTGATCGGGCCGTCCGCTGCCTCGGCCGTATTCGGGTTGATCCGCGTGGCGCAGGACAACGAAGTCGAACCGGCAGCGGCAGCTCTGAAAGCCTTGGGACGTATCGGTGTGGCGGCGCGGTCGAGCCTTCCAACCCTCGTCTCATTACTCGCGCACGATGACCGTTCCGTGCGCGAGGCGGTCGTAACCTCGATCGGCTTGCTGGCCAGCGCGGGTCGTGCGGGCGGGTCAATCGGGGGGATCGAGTTCCCCGCACAACTGATTCAATTTTTGTTTGACCTCGATCCGGGAGTTCGTGAAGCGGCCGCGCGGGCGTGTGGTGAGTTGGGGACGAACGCGCGCCCCGCTCTGCCCGCATTGATCCAACAGTCGCAAGACGGCACTGTGGATGTGAGACAAGCGGCCGTCTGGGCACTGACCACAGTTGGTCCCGCCGAGCCGCGCACGTTGCCCGTGTTGATCGCGATGACGCAAGACAAGGAGTGGACGATCCGCGAGATCGCCGTGAAGGGGCTTGGCCCGTTCGGTCCGGCGGCGAAGAACGCGGTCCCACGATTGAGCGTGATGCTCAACGATGAACAGACGCGAGTGAGACGTGCCGCGATCGAAGCCACGGCACAGATCGGCGCACCCGCGCGACACTTGGCCGAGACGTTGTACGCCCGCTGCTTCGACAAACAAGAGGCGACGCGCACGGTCGCGCTGGCAGCCTTTCAACAGATGGCTCACTGTCTGAGCGAGTTCGTACCGACCGTCATCAGCGAATTGAAATCACCCGACGCGAACCGTCGCTGGATGGCAATTGCTGTCCTCAAACAACTCGGCCCAGATGCCGATGACGCGCTGCCCGCTCTACTCGAATGCCTCTACGACGATGTCCTCGCCGTTCGCGAAGCCGCCGCAGCCGCGACCGGCCAACCCGTCCCACTCGGCTCACGCCGCTAACGACAACCCATTTGACTTTGATAACACCGTAGACTCAGAATCCCCCCTCAGATCGAAGCTCACTTCCACTTCGGTCTGTCCCGGTCCTCCAGCAGAGAAAGTGAGACGACTCCCATGACCACTTCCCGTCCCGCCACTTCCCTTCGTCGCGGCTTCACGCTGGTCGAACTACTCGTCGTGATCGCGATCATCGCCGTGCTGGTTTCACTGCTGATGCCCGCAGTTCAGCAGGCGCGTGAGGCGGCACGGCGCTCTTCGTGTCAGAACAATCTCAAGCAGATCGGACTGGCACTGCACAATTACCACGACACCTTTAAGGTCTTTCCTCCCGGCTGGACGACCAATTACGCTGCTTACCGTTCAATCGACGCCAACCACTCCACCTGGGGTTGGCCGACCATGATTCTCTCGCAGCTCGAACAGAGTGCGCGGTATTTGGCACTCAAGCCTGGGGCTGAACCGTTCACGGTGTCGATGCTCAATCCGAACAAGGTCCGCGAAGCGCAGCGGCCACTTCCCATCTTCCTCTGTCCATCTGATTCTGGACCGGCGATCGGCGGGCTGCGTGACATTTTTACAGACGCCGACGGGCTATTCGATTCATCCGGTCCTGCGGATGATTCGCGCCCGACGGATTTTCCTGTCGGCGTCGCGCGGAGCAGCTATGTAGGTTCGCGAGGTGTCGCTGTCGGAATCATGTCGCCGTCATTCAGCCCGGCTGGCAACGGAGTATTCGAGCGGAATTCCAAGGTCGGGATCGCCGATGTGATCGACGGAACGAGCAATACGTTCCTCGTCGCAGAGCGGGCTTACCTGACACCGGTTGCGGGCTGCAGTCATGGCGGAGCACTCTGGACGGGAACCAGCCTCCTCCACAGTTCGCCTTGTACTCCCGATGGAGGCCCCTATTCACTGGTGGCGACAATGGCGATCAACATGAACACCGAGTTGTCCTGCGTTTCGGCCTGTCCGCCTACGAATTCGCCCAACGTTTTTTTCGGAGCCAGCAGCATGCACACGGGCGGAGCGACGTTCCTTCTCTGTGACGGGTCCGTTCGATTTATCAGCGAGAACATTCATTCGACGATGGACCTGTCCAATCCCACAGACACTTCCAAATGGGGAACCTACCAGAGGCTGGCCCATGTCAGCGATCGCCACACGTTGGGCGATTTCTAAGGCTCCATCGCAAGATCCACGAAACGAAACTGGCCCGGATGCTTTCCAGCATTCGGGCCAGTTGTCTTTGGTGAGGAGCGTTCCCAAAAACATCCGAAGTCTGCGGAGACTTCGGATGTTTTTTGCGGTTCTCAGCGAGGCACTCGGTTGGCCAAGCCTGAGCCGACTAAACGTTCACGCCGCCGCGATTCGCTTCCATTCTGAGGGGAGCTTCATGCGGGCGGAGTTGATGTTGATGACCTCCAAGAACTGGAGGACGTGTTCTTCGCAGACGCGCGGGTTCGACATCGCCCACTCAATCATTTCGAGGTTGTCGCGAAACTGGTTGTGGTCTTTCATCAGTCTCAAGATTTCAT
>JAYVOX010000544.1:0-4507 GCA_043757695.1 Schlesneria sp. | reverse complement strand
CTCAAGTTGCGGGTGGTCGTGTTGGCGTTGTCGATCATCTTGATCGTGTTTGGCGTGCAGACGCTGAAGACCGCGCCGCTCGATGTCTTTCCCGAGTTCGCGCCGCCACTAGTCGAGATTCAGACCGAAGCACCCGGTCTCTCAACGGAAGAGGTCGAGAGCCTCATCACGATGCCGTTGGAGAACGCACTCAACGGCACTCCGTGGTTGAAGACGCTCCGGTCAAAGTCGGTGCTCGGGCTGTCGTCGGTCGTGATGATCTTTCAATCGGGGACCGATCTGATTCGCGCACGGCAACTCGTGCAGGAGCGACTGGCGGCCGAAGCGGGACGCCTTCCAGTGGTAGCCCATCCGCCGGTGATGCTGTCGCCGCTCTCTTCGACCAGCCGTCTGATGAAGATCGGTGTCTCATCGACCACGATGTCGCAGATGGAGATGACGGTTCTCGCCAAGTGGACGATCCGGCCTCGACTGATGGCGATCTCCGGTGTGGCGAACGTGGCGATCTGGGGGCAGCGCGACCGGCAGTTCCAAGTCCTCGTCGATCCTGATCGGTTGCGATCGCACGGCGTCACGCTCGATGCCGTGCAGCGAGCGGTCGCCGACGCGGTGACGCTCAACGGCGGTGGCTTCGTCGATACGCCGAACCAACGGCTGGCGGTCAGGCAACTGACGGGAGTTCACACCTCGGCAGACCTCGGTGAAGCGGTCGTCGATTTCCGAAATGGCTCGCCGCTCAGACTGCGCGATGTGACCGAGATCGTCGAAGCGTTTCCGGCTCCGATTGGCGATGCGGTCATCAACGATGGGCCGGGCCTGCTGCTGATCGTCGAAAAGTACCCGTGGGGCAACACGCTGGAGGTGACTCACAAAGTCGAAGCGGCGTTGGAAGCATTGCGACCCGGTTTGAAGGGCCTCGACATCGACCCGACGATCTTTCGTCCGGCCACGTTCATCGAACGGTCGCTCGGCAACTTGACGCACGCGATGCTGATCGGCTGCCTGTTGGTCGTGGTGATTCTGGTCGCGTTCCTGTTCGACTGGCGCACGTCGCTGATCAGTCTGACGGCGATCCCGCTGTCGCTCGTGGCGGCGGCGCTGGTGCTGTACTACACCGGCGCGACACTCAACACGATGGTCATCGCCGGTCTGGTGATCGCTCTCGGTGAGGTCGTCGATGACGCGATCATCGACGTGGAAAACATCTTGCGGCGGCTCAAGCTGAATCGCCTGCTCGACAAGCCGCTCCCCGCGTATGAGGTCGTGTTGCAGGCGTCGCTCGAAGTGCGCAGCGCGGTCGTCTACGCCAGCCTGATCGTGACGCTGGTCTTCGTCCCCGTGCTGTTTCTGGACGGTTTGTCCGGCTCGTTTTTTCGCCCGCTTGCCATCACCTACATTCTGGCGATTCTGGCTTCGCTGTTGGTGGCCCTCACCGTGACGCCCGCTCTGTCGCTGATGCTGCTGCCAAACGCCAAGCCAAGCCGCAACGAGGCCCCACTCACCTTGTTGCTGAAGCGAATGTATGGTGCCGTCCTGCCGCTCTTCATGAACCATCCCAAGAGTGCTCTGGCGATCATCGTGCTGATGTTCGGCCTGACTGGCGCAGCGGTGACGAGGCTGGGCGAAGAGTTCCTGCCGAACTTCAAAGAGACCGACTTCCTGATGCACTGGGTCGAGAAGCCCGGCACGTCGCTCGAAGCGATGACGCGAATCACGGTGCGAGCCAGCAAGGAATTGCGAGCGATCCCCGGCGTCCGCAACTTCGGCTCGCACATCGGTCGAGCGGAAGTGGCCGATGAAGTCGTCGGGCCAAACTTCACCGAGCTGTGGATCAGCGTCGATCCGAACGTGCCACTCGAGGAAACGACGGCGAAGATTCAGGAGGTCGTTGATGGCTATCCCGGCCTCTATCGCGATCTGCTGACATACCTCAAGGAGCGAATCAAAGAGGTGCTGTCCGGAGCGGGTGCCACCATCGTCGTCCGCGTCTACGGCCCCGACATGGACGTGCTGCGTGCGAAGGCTCAAGAGGTCTACAAAGAGATGTCGAGCGTCGAAGGGGTGCTGACCCCGAAGGTCGATCCGCAGGTACTCGTCCCTCAACTTCAAATCCGACATCGACCCGATGCGCTCGCTCGGTTTGGGCTGACACCCGGCCAAGTCCGTCGCGCGACGGCGACGCTGGTGAAGGGGACGAAAGTCGGTGAAATCTATGAGGATCAGAAGAGCTACGCAGTCGTCGTGTGGGGCGTGCCGCAACTGAGGACCGACCTCGCCGCATTACGAAAAATTCCCATCGACCTGCCGCTTGGCGGGACCGTTCCGCTGGGAGACATCGCCGACATCGAAACCGTTCCCGCTCCGAACGAGATCAAGCGGGAATCAGCGTCGCGCCGGATTGACGTGACCTGTAACGTGAAGGGTCGAGACCTCGGTTCGGTCGCGCGGGAGATCGAAGCGAAAGTGAAGCGGCTCGAGTTCGACAACGGCTATCACCCCGAGTTCCTTGGCGAATACGCCGCGCGGGCCGAGTCGCAGCGCCGCCTGTTCACGCTCGCCGCACTGTCGTTGCTCGGCATCCTGCTACTGCTGCACATGGACTTTCAATCGTGGCGGCTGACGCTGCTCGTGGCCCTGACGATTCCCTTCGCCCTCGTCGGAGGAGTCGCCGGCACGATGCTGGACAACGGCGTCCTGTCACTCGGTTCGCTCGTCGGTTTCGTCACGGTCCTTGGCATCGCCGCCCGCAACGGCATCATGCTGGTGAGCCATTACCGACACCTCGAAGTAGTGGAGGGAGAGCCATTTGGGCCGGAATTGGTTCGACGAGGCTCCGAAGAACGCCTCGCCCCGATCCTGATGACGGCCCTCTCGACGGGACTGGCTCTCGTCCCGCTCGTCATCGGCGGCAACCTGCCCGGTCACGAAATCGAGTATCCGATGGCAGTCGTCATCATCGGCGGACTGGTCACGTCCACGATCCTCAACCTGTTCCTGCTCCCGCCACTCTATCTGGCGTTTGGACGAGTGCGACGAGTCGCGGGGTGACGAACACGCCGATGTAGGATGGGCACTCTTGCCCGTCCGGCTTTGGATCGGCGCATCAATAACTGTCAAAGTTTGGTGTGCCGGGTGTCATGAGGGCCCGGACTTTTCGGCGAAGAACCCTTTGCCTCGCGCGCCGTCAAACTCAGCGGGATCGGATCAGGGCGCACGCGCGGTCGAGGCTGCCTGACAGGCTCGACCGGCACGATTTGCTTACGTGTTCGATGGGGTCGTACCGGTAGGCTCGATACCACCGGTCTGGCCTGTCGAAACAAGTGGTCGGTGGCAGGATGTCGCCTCGTTTCAATTCAGGCTTCGATACAGACAAGGATGTCATCACGATGCGGCTGGCCACACTCTTGGCTCTGCTGGCGTGGACGCTGATCGCGCCCGGTTGTCGCGCGACGGCAACGGCTCGGCGCGATCAGCCGCTGGCCGACGCACAACCCGCGCTGGCCTCGATCACGGCGGGTGACGAAGGCTTCTCTCGACTTGGGAACTCGAAGAGATCGGCCACTTCCGCCAGTGAGGATTCGACGGCAGGAGCGATCCGTCAGGTGGCCGATCAGTACGAGACGGCCGCGCCCGTCGCATCTCTCTCGAACGCAGAGTCGATTCCAAGTTCAACCGCGTTTTCGGTTCGACAGGCCGTCGAGACCTCGCTCATGCAGAACCCGGATCTTGTGGCGCTGCGGCAGGCCGAGGGAGTCAGTGCGGCGGCGTTGGGCGTGGCCGAGACCTACCCCTTCAATCCGTGGGTGCAAGTGCAGGCGACGCCGTATCAGGATGCTCGCGTCGGTGGCTCGGGAAGAACGGCGCACTACGTCCTCGTGATGCAGCAGATTCAACTGGCTCATCAACAGCAGCATCGCGAAGAGGCGGCGGGGGCCGCACTGAACGGAGTCCGTTGGAATCTGTTGCAGGCAGAGTTGCTCAACATCGCGCAGACTCAGCGGCTGTATTTTTCGGCGGTCTATCAACAGGGCTTGCGAGACCTCGCGCGAGCCAACGCCGACAACAACGGGCAGTTGCTGACGATCCTCGAACGTCAGTTGGCCGCCGGTGCGGCGACGGCCGCCGATGTCGCGATGGTGCGGCTGGATGCTCGTTCCACGCGGAAGCAAATGCAGCTTGCCGAGGCTAATCTGCAAACGGCGCTGCTCGATCTGAGGCGTCATCTGGGACTGCCGTCCGACGCGGAGATCGCCCTCGATCACGAAACGGCTCGCTGGGAGTGGGCTGCGGCCACGAAGGAACAACTCACGTCACTCTCGGTAACCAGGCCGGACGTGATGGCGGCGCACGCCGATGTCGATGCGGCGCGGGCCAACACGAATCTGGCGTGTGCGGCGAGGACTCCCGATTTGCAGATCGGCCCGTTCTACGCGACCAACGAGGGAGGAATGAACTTCCTGGGCTTTCGTGCTCAGATGGACCTGCCCGTCATCAACAACGGCATGCC
>JAYVOX010000543.1:0-4508 GCA_043757695.1 Schlesneria sp. | reverse complement strand
AAATCAATTTGCAGATTACGTTGTTGCCGAATTGTCAAATATCAACCGAAACCGTTGCAGCACTTGAACCATTAGGGTCCAAGACCGCCCATTTTTCGGGACGCGGAATCTAAACGCTCCTCGCCCCATGGTCAAGCCACTGACTCATCTTTTTATTTCTGCCGTGACGGCAGTTCGCTGGGAGCTTGCTTCGATTGGTTGTCATTGAATTCAACGGACAGCGGGACGTTCAATATTGCTGCTGGAACGTTTTCGTGGCAGGGGTGGTGGATCGGTTGCACCGAATGTTGCAAGGAATTGTTTCATCGAATCGTCGAATTCAGGGAAAGGAATCGTCTGTGTCTGCGGGGTACCGACGTTTCCGGTCACTTTCACGCCGACCCATCCTCGGCTGAGGCGGTTGGCAATCTCGTTTAGGAGGGGGACTCGGAGTCGGCTTTGGGCCATCATCGACAGGAAGTCCAATTGCATTTCGCCGTCAAAGCGGACATACCCTTGCCCTCGCAAGCTGATTGCTTGGCCTTCCAAAAGGATTCTGTTGAAGTTGAAACGCGAGTTTCCGATGTTGAACTCAACCGCCGCTTGGTCGAATGCAATTCGATCTGATGCATCTAGTCGAAGCGTGCGGAACATCTGCACGAACAACGGCAGTTCATACAACGCGGCAGGCGCAATCAGCAGTTTGCCGCGACCTTGGACCTGTTCTGCAGAGGTACCTCGCCCGGAGAGGTTGAGCCAACCATTCATGATTCCTGCGACATCAGACTGCCCTCGCAGGTATTTCTGTGCATACCGCTCCAAGCGTCCCTTTGTCAGAGTCAAACTGGCACGGTATTCGGGTTCTGTACGGAGATCCACGACGGCATTGAGCGTGAGCTTACCGTCAATGGCCTCACCCACGATTTGTTCTGAAAGAGAGGGCGCAGTTGCTCCTTTGGCTGGCAACACAACGGCCCGAGCTCCGGCAGTCAACTGGCCTTGCTGCAATCGAATCGGTCCTGCCACGCGCGTGATTTGGTGTGAGAGTCCCGACGGTTGGCGAAACACCGAAATCGAATCCAAATCCAATTGCCCGCTCAAATCGGTTTGTTCCCCATCGAATCCACCCTGCAAATTGATTCGGCCATGAATGTCTTCGACGCGAACGCCGGCATTCACGGCGCATCCCGCCAAGACCATTTTGGCGTTCCATGCCGCTGACACACTGTCTGCCGTACGTTGCGGGCCGTACAGTTCGACTGGACCACTGATCGAAAACTTGCCCGTTGGGTTGAGTGTTTCGCTCACCAACCGCAGTTGCTCGGGGAGTGCCTTTCGGAAAGTGGCATCGGGGACCAAGTCATCAACGAATAGTTCCTCGAACCGCATGCGCCATCTTTCCCCCGATCGGACGATGGCGGTCCCTCGACCATGAATGTGCGTGTCGTCGTGACGCGCACTGAATGACTTCACCTCCAATTTGGGAGCGGCGTAAGCCAAGTCACACTTCAGATCATGGAGCGGCCACGGGAATGAGACCAGCTGAACATCAGCCTCCTTGATCTGGATGTTGGGCAACGTGACTTCGCATGGCTGACCGGGAACCCAACTGATTTCGGTGTCGCAATCGAAGCGACCTTTGGGTTGGAACTCATTCCAGACCTGCCGCAGCGACGCGGGAATGGCACTCTCCAACGCGCGATCGAACGCGGCGTTCTTGGTGTGAATCGAAAGATTCAGGCGTCCGGGAGCCGGCAGGCGTTGATAGCTGCCAGCGGCAGCCAGCACAGCTCCGTCGTGCTCGCCTGCGAGGTCTTCAAAACGGACCACGTCGCCGTCCCAGAAGACCAGCCCACTCAGGTGATTGACGGCATACGGAAAGTCTTTGAACGAGCAAGAGCTGTCGCGTAGCTTGATGTCCAAGTTCAGTTTGAAGCGTTGTCCCGGCCCGGCGGGTCGTCGCGCTCGAAAGTGAACATCGCCCTGCCCTTTGAGGCTCAACTCGGAGATGACTTTGCTGACGACGGGCGGCGTCGCGGCAAGCAACTCCGCATCGACCGGAAGGCGATCGACCTTGATGAAGAAGTCGGCGTCCTGATCGGGACCGGGGTTCATGACCGTGCCGATTAACGTGAGCGGACTCCCGCCCGCAGTCCCCTGCCCTTCGATCTGGGCCACGTTGTCGATCAGCTTCACCGTTCCAGTGACATCGCGAACCCGGTAGGGAAACTTCTCGTGAGCCACCGAACCTTTACTGAGCTTGAGGTCCGCATCCCAAATGAGCTTGTCACGACCGGCCTGCGATTTGATGACCCGCGATTTGACATCGACATCGCACATGCCGGTCAGCGCGAGCGAATCCAGCAGCCTACGAGCCGACTCGGGGAGCCGAGCCTTCAGCGGTTCGTCGATCTCAATCCCTTTGGCGTGAAGTTCAACTTGAGGCGTTCCTCCTGCGACGACGTTCGCATCCAACGAGGTCAAGCGGGCTGAACCGTTCTCAGCGTGCAAACCACGGACGATGGCTTCGCGATCATCGACGTAGAGAACTCCGCCCAACTCGTAGAGCGGGAACGGCAGCAAGGCGTTACTGAGTTGCCCGCTTTTCAGCTTGGCCATCACTTGGAAGCGAGGCGAAACACCCGCTTCGTCGAGGTGAAACTTCGCGGTCAAATCACACACACACGTCAGCCCGAACTCGGCGGGAGTTGATACTGGAGGCAATTGAACTCGCGATTCAAGACGCATTGCTTGCGAATGACCGGAGGGCGTCCGTTCGCTCATCGAAGATTGAGGAACGGAAACGGCGGCCACCTGTTTGGCCATCAACTCCGCCATCGACCGCCGTCCTTGCTGCAGCTTCGCCTCGATAATCGGTGAGACATCGCCGAGCAACTGCAACAGACCATCATCAACGGGAAAGTTTTTCCACGTGGCGTCGATGGTGAGCGGGAACCCGTCCAAATTGAGGTCAATGGTGGCGTTGAGCGGCCCGGCAGGATCGATGCGTGTCGAGACAACCAGCGCCACTTGTCGAGCCGCGGTGGGATGCGTCGTCAGATGGAGATCGTTCAACTTGAGCTTCCGTGTCGCACGGCCATCACGCTGCAACTCTACGACCACGGTCCCATGTTCGATCTCCACGTCGGGCAGAGGCGGTGTCCCACCACTGCTGCGAACCATGATCCCTTGCCAGTTCCAACGATCATTGCCGTGGCGAGTCACTCGCAACAGCGGCTTGACGACGCGCACACGCTTAACCGTGACGTTCGTGAAGTCGGTCATCTGCTGTTGATCGAGCGTGAGCAGTGTCTCGGGAACATAGAGTGCCGGTTCCACATCACCCGGCAACTGCACGGAGAGACCGTACAAACAGGCTCGCCCGCTGAGGTCATACGCCGCACGTTCGATCCCAAACTTGAGGTCCGGAGCCAGCTCGCTCAACTGTCGCAGAGCCTCCCCACGCAGCAGCTCGTTGCTCTCCGAATAGAACCAGTACGCACCGCCTCCCCCGGCCACTGCGATCAGCAGCACCAACACGATCATCAGCTTGAAGACCGCAGCCAAGGGGGTGTCCCGGAGTCAGGAGTCAGGAGTCAGGAGTCAGGAGTCAGGAGTCAGGAGTCAGGAGTCAGGAGTCAGGAGTCAGGAGTCAGGGCGGTCACACTTTGCTCGGTGGGCTTCCAAAGTGGCCATCTCAACCACAGGGGTTTTGCTCCCACCGCAGCCAAGACTGCCAACGGGTATTCCGCTGGCAACCGGTAACGAAGCGACCCGACAAACAGAAGGTGCAATCCAGCGAACAGAAAGAGCGATCCGGTTGTCAGCGCGAGTAACGAAGCATCGCGTCGAGCCAGCCACGCGCCGCAGAGCGCGAACCCGAACAGCGACAACATCGCCAGCAGGACGACCGCTTGCAGCTTTGGTTCTTGGAATTGAGCCGCGTTCGGGACGAGGTTCCAATATCGGCGCTGCTTTTCGACCGCGAGGGCCATTGCTCGAACCGGGTTCTCCCACGCGAAGCCCAGCGCACGACGACGGTACTCGCGATCCATCTCGTACTCACTCATCTTCGATAGCAGTTGGTCTTGCTCGAAGAAAATCATGTCGCTGTCACCCGTCGCGCCGGGATGCAGTCCGTCGTACAAACTGGGGCCGACCCAGAGCGTTGTCGGAACAAGATGCCCGGTGACGGAATAATTCCTGACAATCCACGGTGCCAGCGACAACACGACTCCGACAGCCAGCCAACCGAGTGCGAGTCCGATCGGCTTCGTACTCGGTGTCCGACGAATCGCTCCCAGCACGACCGCCGCAATCAGCGGTCCGACATAAAGCCACGTCGGTCGCATGTAAGTCGCGACCCCAATCCAAGCTCCTGCGAACAAGGCCGCGACAGTGAAGCGTCTCATCGACGCCGAGCCATCCGTGTATCGAGCCAACCGGGCCAAGGCAATCAAACTGGCGAGCAATGTCGCCGCGAAGGCGGTCTCACTGAGCAGCAGCGTGCTGAACAGAATCAGCGTGGG
>JAYVOX010000542.1:0-4516 GCA_043757695.1 Schlesneria sp. | reverse complement strand
CGGCGCGTGCGGCTTGAGGTCATACGTGTCGAGGTGACTCGGCCCACCGTAGTAGAAGACGAGTACGCACGACTTCAACGGCTTCAGCGAACCGGGGAGCGGCACACTCCCGCCACCCGCCGCTGCCGCTCGCCAAACGCCACCCAAATTGAGACCGAGATACCCGCCCGCCCCCAACTCCACGAGCCGCCGCCGAGTCAGAGTCTCTGGTGAAGTGAACATGGTTGGTCTTCCCTACGAACTCGGTCAAAAGTCACCTGTAGGATGGGCACTCTTGCCCGTCCGGTCTTCGGCCTGCCTGTGAAACTCGGACGGGCAAGAGTGCCCATCCTACAGGTCGCGAGTGACTCCTCGTTTTCATGAACCCTCGTCACCGCCTCAACAAAAACTCATGGCTATTGAGCAGCCCCCACGTGATGTCTTCCAGTGCGGCACGGCGTTGAGGCGACTTCTCAAGGAACGGGATCGTCTCGCGCAGCTCTTCGTCCGTCGGGGCGCGCGTCAGCATCGTCCAGAACAACTCAGTGATGATCTCGCGCGAAGGACAGTTTGAGTTGAGCCAGCCATCCAGCCGATTACCGTTCGTCGCCAGCATTCGGTTCACGAGTGAGCCGCTGACCAACTGAAAGGTCTGGCCGAGCGTGGTCTCTTCGGAACGTTCGCAGTCGCACGATTGGAGTCGCGGCGGCTTGCCGAACGCTTTGAGAAACCGGTCTGCATCAGAGGGACCAGCCTCACGACGTCGCATCACGCCGACACCGGGCAACTGAGTCGCACGCGGGCCGCTCGGGTAGCCACTGAAATCGAGCGGCACGTCGCAAACTTGGCTCGTCGCGTCGAGCAACTGTTCGGCCGAAAGCCGTCGCACGACTGACCGACTGAAGTTCACTTCATCCTCGCGATTGGTGTCGTTCGGCTCGGACGAAAGTTGGTACGTCTTCGAGTTCAGGATGACTCGCAGCAGACGACGCAGATCGAATGCCCGAACCTCTTCAAGGTAGCCCTGTCGCTCCGCGACAGGAAGCGCGGACGCCAGACGACCAACTTGCTCCGTTAACACTCTGGAATTGTTGGAAGTTCGTCCCACCGCTCGCTCAGCTTGCGGAGCGAGCTGGCTACCTTGACGCAGCTCATCGGCCAACGCCTTCAGCAGCGCGGGATTCACCGCCGGGTTGGTCGCTCGAAAATCATCGACCGGATCAACGATGCCGCGTCCCATGACTTGGTGCCACGTGCGGTTGGCCAGCATCTGCACGAAGCGGTCGTTGCCGGGATCGGTCAGCCAGCGGGCCAGTTCCTCCAGCGGATCAGCCTGCCGATCGACGCGGCCTGCATCTCCGAGAAATTTCGCGGCGCGCACCTGCTCGGTGCGCGGGTCTTTCGCCTGATTGCGTGGCTTCTCGTCGGTGGAGTGGAACACGATCTGTTCGCCATCGAACTCGTGCTTGTCGTTATCGTCGCGACGGCGGTTCTCGATGATCTTGTAGTCGATGCTCGCGAAGACGCTGCCCCAGCCGTAGTAGTCGTCCTGCGTCCACCGGTCGAACGGATGGTTGTGACACTTCGCACATTGAAGTCGCACGCCAAGGAACAGTTGCCCGACCGCTTCGGATCGCTCGAACGGAGTCCGCAGCGCCCGATAGAAGTTGGCGGGAGGCACCTCATACGTGCTGCCTCGACCGGCAACGATCTCGCGGATCATTTGGTCGAGCGGCTTGTTCGTGGCGAAGGCGTCTCGCAACCAGCCATGAAAATTTTCGACACCTTTGCGGTCGAGCGTCTTCTCTTCGATGCGCAGCAGGTCGGACCACTTGAGTGCCCACCAATCGGCGAACTCGGGCCGTTCGAGGAGCGTGTCGATCAGCTTCGTTCGCTTGTCCAATGCGCGATCGGCCACGAACGCACGAGCTTCATCGGCTGTCGGGATCAGACCGAGCAGGTCGAGATGCACGCGCCGCACGAACGTCGCATCGTCGCATACGACCGACGGGTTGATCCGCAGCGTGTCGAGCTTCGCGAAGACCAGTTCGTCGATGAAGTTGGCCGGTTCGATCTGCGACTTCACAAAGTCGGGTCGCTCAGGAATGAAGGCGACTCGCACGCCGATCTGTTGGTTGAGATACCTCACTAGGACCGTCGTCTCGCCGACCGAACGTCCCGTCACGAGACCATCGTGCGAGACATCGGCAATCGGTTGAGCCAGCTCATAGACCGCCCGCGTCGTCACATCGCGCGAAGTGCCATCGGAGAACTCGGCCGTCGCCGTGAGTTGCAGTTGCAGTTGCCAGTCCACCCCATCGCTCTGATCGCTTTGGGTTTTTCCTTTCCGCTTTGTCCCCTCGCCCCGGCGGGCACCGCCGCTTCGGTGGTCCGGGGAGAGGGCTAGGGTGAGGGGTGCTTTGCTTTTGCCTTCGCTTCCTCTTGTTCCCTCCCCTCGACGGGGAGGGTTAGGGAGGGGTGATGATTGAGGATCAGGCGTTCCACGTTCATCGTCCCCCCTCCCCGGCCCTCCCCGCCGAGGGGAGGGAGGAAGAGTTGTGTCGCTCGCTACCAAGAACGCTTCACGCGGGGTGACGGTCAACTTGGTCAGCTTCGGGGCGTCCGTCGCATCGAACGGCATCCCGGCGGCGATCCAGGTGTGCAGGAGACGATACTCGGCCGAGTCGATCTCGAACCGTTGGCCCCCTTCATGCGCGATCTGTTGCGTGGGCTTGAGCAACAGCAAACTGCGATCGGGTTCACTGACGTTGGCTCGTCGCGAAGACCAGTCTCGCGTGAGAATCGCGAAGTCGCTCGCCGGGTCTTGCCCGCGCAATGAAATCTGAAACCCGCCCTTCCCCCGCGCGTTGCCGTGACACGTTCCAAGATTGCAACCCGCTTTTGACAACACCGCCATCACGTCGTTCTGAAACGACACGTCGGCGGCACGAACCGGCAATGCGACGAACGGCACACCAATGCACATCACTGTGAGAACAACGACCACTCGTTCCCAACCGGTGCGCGGAAGCGAGTCGCCAAACGACAGTGGCTGAATAGGCGGCGAGGAACACGAGCGTGGCATGTATCACTTCACGAGGCGGGCGGGGAACGAAGGCCGGATTCAGTGCGGCGGCGAGTCTAAGCCACGCACACCCCAATCGAAAGGCTTTGTTGCGGATCGCGCAGAGCCGTCTTGCACGGGTTCACAAACACACCCGACCCCCATCCGCTGTTCTTGGTTTTGATTCGTGGAGATTCGTGTGATTCGTGGTTCAAGTTCTTCTTGCAAGTAACAAGTCTCTCGTGAAGAGGAGACCTGCGCCGAACAGGCGTGGGGAGGCTCGCAAAATCGCGGGCGTTCCATCACTATCTCGGCCCCCGTTTGGACCTGCCGTTTTGATCTCTCCCGTCGAAGGAACCGCCTGCGATGACGATGCTCCTCAGTCGAAGAATTGCTTGGGCCAGTGTCTCTCTTGCGACCAGTGCCGCCCGCGTGACTCGTGTCGCGTTGATGGTCAGTCCGTTGTGGTTCGGCTCGGCGCTGGCGATCGCTCAAGAGACTGCTGCCGCGCGGCAGTTCACGCAGGCCCCCGAGATCGCTCCGGCGGCAGGGGCCGCAGTCGTCGAGAAGCCGAACCAACCGAAGCCGAATGCCTTCGCGGAGGGACCGGCACCAAGTTGGATTTGGGGAGCCGATCAAAACAAGAAGTACGTTCTCAAGCAGACGTTCGACGGCGGTGCTCAGGCCGCATTTCTGCGAGCGGCGTCCGATGATTCGATGACGCTCTACCTGAACGGCAAGAAGATCGGTGCGAGCGACAATTGGAATGAACCAGTAACGCTCGACATCCTGTCGCAACTCAAGCTGACCGGGAATGTCATTGAAGCGGAAGTTGTGAACGGCGGCGGGATCGCGGGCTTCGTCGCGAAGGTCGCGCTGGTTGGCACTGACGGTAAGGGACGGTTTGTCGTCACCGATGCGAGCTGGCAAGTGGCCGAAGCACGCGACGCGAAGGAGACCGTGGCCGCGACCGTCCTGCGAAAACTGGAAGACCATCCGGGCGGAAAGTCGTTCGTCGAAGGTCGCGCTTCGACTGAGCCGCGCGATCTGTTCAACCTGTTGCCCGGCTTTCAAGTCGAACGACTGTTCACGGTGCCGAAAGAAAAGCTCGGTTCGTGGGTCAACATCACCAGCGATCCCAAGGGCCGATTGATCGTCAGCGACCAGGGCAATCTCGGTTTCTGCCGTGTGACTCCACCGGTGATTGGCAGCACCGGCGAGACGACGGTGGAGCATCTCGACATCAAGATCGACGGCAAGCAGATGTCGGGCGCGCAGGGTTTGCTGTGGGCGTTCGACAGCCTCTACGTCGTCTGCAACGGAGGACCGGGCAGCGGACTCTATCGCTGCAAGGACACCGACGGCGACGATCAGTTCGACAAGGTCGAGTTGTTGAAAGCGATCCCCGGCGGTGGTGAGCACGGGCCGCATGCCGTTCGCCTGTCGCCCGACGGCAAGTCGCTCTATGTCATC
>JAYVOX010000541.1:0-17176 GCA_043757695.1 Schlesneria sp. | reverse complement strand
TCGAAGTCGGCGTGAAGCACGTCACCCGTTGGTGCGCCACAAATCTGCCCCGCAGCGTGCCATCACAACGACGCCTCGCCTTCAGCCACTAACCCGTCTACAAAACCGGCCCGATCGCCCAAACGCATTTTCACCCGTCAACCCCAAGTTTCGCTCGGCCTAGGGCTTGGCCGGATGCCGCGTGGAGCAGATAGCCGGGCAGCTTTTACTTTCGTGTGCCCAAAGAACGAGACGAACCTGTTGTGGTCATGCGACTCCCTTTCAACTTTTGGTATTACTACCAACGGTTTGAAGGCTTTTCTGCCGCACTGTTGACCATCAACAGGTAACGTAACTCGTTTCAGCGTAATCAATTGCCCAAGACAGGAATCGAACCTGCACGGTATTGCTACCACTAGGCCCTCAACCCCCAACTACAACAAGCCGTAGCTCACACAAACGCCATTACTACGGGGTTTATACAGGACTTGTGAGCATTTTCAAACGTACTCACTCAATCCACTTTGATGCCGAACCGATCCGGTATTGAAGAGTTTTTCGGTATACTTCGGTACAGAGTTTCATCACGTTCTGAAACGCCTTTTGCCGTGACGTTTTGGTGCGTCACGTCCACATCCTGCCGATCCTGCGGCGCACGTCGGCGGTGGTCATCTCGCTCTTCGCGGCCTCCCGTTGGAAGTCGTGTTTCGATCCGGCGGCGTTGACCTGCTCAAAATGGGGGAGCAGTTCATCGGGGATGAATCGCGTGCGCTGTGAGTAGCTGTGATGATCGCTCTTGCGGTGGGAGTGAAAGTAGTAGCGATGCGGGTGACTCACTGTCGGTGCCCCCGGACTCAACCTGGAGGGCGTTGACCGATCGTGTTCAACCAGTGATCGATTGCTTCCGGGAGATGTTCGACGCGGATGACATGGGTGGGGACCGCCTGCTCGGGCGAGGTGATCCAGTAGCACGGCAGGTGACAGTTGTGGGCAAGGCCCACGTCGCGTTCTGTGTCTCCGACAACAGCACACCGGTTCGGATCGATGGGCAGGTCGCGCATCGCCGCTTCGATCATCCCCGGTTCTGGTTTTCGGCAGTGGCAGACGACCTTGAGTTCCGTCACATCACTCGGTTGCCCGCGATCCGGGTGGTGCGGGCAGTGATAAATGGCGTCGAGGTATGCACCGTGCTGCCCGAGTTCCTCCTTCAGCCGCTCGTGAATCTGTTCGAGGTCGGCCTCAGTGCATTGACCGCGCGCGATGACTGCCTGATTGGTCACGACGACGGCCAGCACGCCGGCTTCATTCAGACGACGGATTGCCTCACCGACACCCGGCAGCAGTTCGATCTGCTCGGGTCGGTCGAGGTATCCAAAATGGCGATTGATCGTTCCGTCTCTGTCGAGGAACAATGTCGGTTTGAGTACAGCACCAGGTAGGACTCGCTCTCGCCAGGTCATGTGGTCCACCCGAACAGCCTCACGTTGTTCTGCGGTTCCGTAGCAGTGCGGGGACTCCTCCATGGAGTGGGCCTGAACTGTGGCTCCCACTGAAGCGCTTGGGGCGAGACCTTCGTGCAGAGCCTTGACATCGAGTTCCGGAAGAGACAAAGCAATCAACGGTTCGACGACAAGCATGCGGTGACCGGTATTGTTCGAGTAGGCGACATTCTGGCAGTGGTCGGGTGGCCGTTCGATGTTGCGAACCCACCCAGCGTTGTTGATTTTGTCGAAGCGTTCTCTGCGTGAAACAGAAGTCTGGCGACGTTGTGTTGTGCCACGACATGTGGTTCACGCGAAGAGCGCCTGATAGTCGCGATAGAACTTCTCGTTGACAACCCGGCATTCGGTGAGGGCATCGGTGTAGGAAACGGCTTGCGACATCAAGTCTTCCAGTTTGTCGTCCGGAGTTGCAATCGCCGGGCGATGTTTGGCAAACAGGTGCCTGGTGCTGAATGGATACACGATGACTTTCCGCCCAAGCAGCGTGGCCCAGTACATTCCGTGGTAGGTGTTCGTCAGCACGAACTCGCCGAAACCGAGAAATCGCACCGCCTCCTCCATTGATCCGACGTAATTCGTGAGCAACGGTGCGTCTTCGATCGCCGGGATGTTGTCGGGGACCGTGGCGTGGCGATAGACCACCACCTTGTGTGATGGCTTGATCGACTTGGACAGTTCCGGGTGCATGCAGGACGCACACGGAACCCAGCGGTGCGTGGTTCCGAAATCTCTCACGCCCACCAGATCGCAACGTGACAGCCACTCGGGATATTCCGGTTGAGTCTTCCCATGTTGATTGGCTCCCGCTCCCCACACCACGATCTTGGCGGGATTGGTCTCCACGGCACGTTGCATCGCTCCGAGGAATGCCGGGTGAAACAGGCCGCCGCCGCCAATCACAAGCACGTCTGCCGTGGTGAAAGGCTCTCGAACATCGCGAATCGTGTTGTTCTCGAAATTGAAATACAAACTCGGCGCACAGTGCCGGTCACCGAGGTTTGCAGTGACCTTCACATGGAGACTGAAAGTATTCATTGGGTCTCCACACGGCGTTACTGCGAGGGTTGCCGAACAGCGCGCAATCGGATGAGTCGAATGGACGTTCGACCATCCTTTGTCATTTTAAGAATGACTTCACCATTTTCACGCCCTTTCACACCGTGCAAATCGTAAACGTGATCAACACGCACGCGACCGAGGTTCGTTTTCCAATCCAGATTCTCGGAAATGTCCATATACAACAACAGATCGTTTTCACGATACTCAAACAACAGTCTACCCGGAAAGACATCGATGGGACTCAAATAGGTTTCGATGAGTTTACCATCATGAAACACATGGGTTCGATGTTTGGGAACTTTGTCGCCACGATCAGCGTGCGAAGCCTCAACAAATAGGTTGTACGCTACGCTGTCCTTGGTCTGCATAAAATATCGGGCTTCCCCGCGAAATTCCGGATGGTTCCAATTCGAGTTGCCGTCGGCGTCATAGTTGACGAGGTGATGAATTACCGAGAGGTGGTCGAATTTCTTTCCCATGATGGTCCACATTGGACCGCAGTCATACGCTTTATGATTAGACATCCAGTCAGGACGATCTCTTTTCCGCATCGATTTCAATTTGCGCAGTTCGTCGTCGGCCGCTGTTGTGAACCGGCACTCTTTCAGATCCCACTGGAACCAGAATGCACCGACCCTCAAGTCAGCGAACTCATATGCGACATACAGTTCGGACGAATCGGGCGACCATCGAAATCCTATCGGGACGAGAAAAGTTCCATTGCCCTGAATTCGGTGAAAGCGGGCCACTTCCCGCCGAGTCTTGACATTCAAGACGACACAGACCGAATTCGGGTTCACATCCTGCAAGTGATACGACGTTGTCAAAAACATCCCATTGGGAGACAGGCTACAACCGGGGTGGACAGATTGTTCCGGGAATCCAAACAACTCCACCGACACCGAGTCCGGTGCAACTGTCGAAAAGGAATTGAGATACGTTCTGAACTGAGAGACCTTTGTATTGCCCTCTTTCAAGGTTTCCTCAGCATCTGCGTATCGGGCATTGCCCAACACAACGACCACGATCAATAACGTCCATGTTGAACCGAGCGACTGCACCATTCCGTTTTCTCCTGATTTCACTCGTTGTTGCCGTCTGGCGGCGTGATTCCCATCCATTCAAAAACCTTGTCCGCGTACACTGCACCCGGATGTGCGCGGCCTCGCAACGATTGTGGAGTATCATTGTTATTTACACCCTGTGTCACATTCCCTTGATTGTATCTGAAGCAGGCATACCATACTTGTGCGTTTGGCCCGGTCGCGCGGGCTGGAACCTTTGTTAATTGCTCCTTGAAGATTTGGGCACAACGAAACAGATTCTCGTTCGGATTGTAGAGGTTTTTGCCCCCGGCATTGTACGGCTGAATCGCGGCGAATCCAATTCCCCAGTCCGTATACACGTTTCCTCCGGCCCCCGGTGCCTCGCCGACGCGAATGTTGTTGATTGCGAGATGATCGAGCTTTGTATAACTATGGTTCGGATTGTTTTTACCATCCTCTTTTCGGCAAATCCCCTTTACGATTTGCTCGGCAGTGAAGCCCATCGGAGGCATCAATCCTGATCCATTAATGTCATCAGCGACATTCCTATCATTTAAGCGAACTGCACCTATGTCGCCCGCTTCGAGAATCATTTTTAGTTGGTCCCAAATGGCTTTGATTTGTCGAGATTGTAGTCTGTTGCTTGGGTCGAACGAGCCAAGAATGAATTTGTCCACATTCCAAATCTCGTCAGCAATCTTGGACCAAGGGTATGGAGCAGGCAACTTCCGCGTTGAATTGTAGAACGGTGGACTGCCTCCGTTTTTTCGGTACAACCCAGGTTCCCACTGGTTCAGCCGACCTTTGTCGAGTCCGAATATCTGAATCACAGCAAGTTGTACCATGTAGGTGTCAGTGTTCTTCTTGTCGCGAACCTCAGCATCATCAGGATTCAATTCCCGACTCTGGATTTGACGAGTGGCCATCCGCGCAGTGCCAGCTGGGTCCGTGTATTCGCACTTGATGACATACGTCTCGGCTATTGGATCAGCGACCTCATAGTCGGACCGCCAAAACGCGGCACGGTCTTCTGGCTTTCGATTTAACGGAGGGAAGTAGTTGATCCAACTCCCTCCCGAATGAAACGTTCCCTTTTCTACGCCTCCCTTTTTGACTGTCCAGAGCACCTTGGAGTCTTTTTTGGTTTCCGGTGCTACGAACGCAAGCATGTAACCTTTCATAAAGTACTTGTCGCCATTTCCAAAATCGAATCGCATGCTTTTCTCTTTGGTTGCATCCGCTACATCATCCCCCCCACGATACCAAACTTGGATTTGTGGAGCATCCGAACTTGAGGATGATTGCGAGCTCGACGAGCTGCTGTGTTGACTCGATTTGGATGATTTGGACGAGCGGCTCGAATCGGACGACTGGCAGGACGACGAGGAGCGGCTGGAGTCGGAGGATGAGTTCGACGAACTGCTTCGTTGGCTGGATGCCGATGAATTGGAAGAGCCACTCGATTGCGACGACTGGCTGGATGTCGAGGAACGGCTCGACAGGGACGAGTTGCTGGAATCGGATGACGAGCGGGAGGAGGAACTCAGACTCGAAGAACTGCTGCGTCCGCTCGATGAGGATGAACCGCTGGAGTTGGAAGAACTGCTGCTTGACGGACTACTGGAAGAAGAACTCAACGAAAGATTCGACGACGAGGAACTGCTGGGATTGGAGGAATTGCTGCTGGAAGAGACTTCCGACGAGCCGGACGACGACGAGCTTTGGCTGGAATCGCTCGGCTCGCTGGAGCTTGATGACGAGTTAAGACTCGAAGAGCTGGTCGATGAATTGCTCGAAGACGAATTGCTGCTGCTCAAGGAGGACGACGTACTCGACTCACTCGATGATGAACTGGTGTCCGAGGAACTGCTGGAGTTGGAAGAACTCTCCGGATCGGACGAACTGCTGGAGCTTGGGGCTGAGGACGAGGAGTCGTCGGACGAATTACTCGACAGACTCGACAGCGAGGAGCTGCTCACTGGTGATGAACTGCTGCTCGACGACGGGCTGCCCGACGAACTCGATGAGACGAGGGATGACGAAGAGCTGCTCGGCTCCGGCGAACTGCTGCTGGACCAGTCGTAGGACGAACTGGACCAAGAGTAATCGCTGGAACTCATGGGCTCGACGGAACTGCTGCTGAAGTAATAACTGCTTTCATAGGGTTCGGTCATGACAGACTCCTGAGTCGGGTAAGGTTGTTGGTTCGGTCATTGGTCTTTGCCGACATCGGTTGCGGATTTGCCACGAGAAATCTTGTGATTCTTGGAAGTCACCCGTGCCGGATCGGCGCGCACGTTGAGCGGCGTGACAAGTGGCGATCCCTCACGGGAGACTTGTCGAGACCACGGGGCTGAAAGAAAGAATGGTCCGAACCAGTCTCATGAAAGCGGAGGCGGCTCGACGTTGGCCGGGGCGTGGCGGCCGACGTGATTGATGCGGCCGTGGATGTCGTCGAGTATCCAGTGAAACAGCACCAGATGGACCGACTCAACGAGGCCCATGTTCATTCAAGAGGCGTGCTGGTTGTCCGGCGCGAGCGAGTTAAGCTTCCTATGTTTCGCGAACTCTTTCAGGGAAGGGCCACGCCATTCAATCACCCCACAGGGTTCTTAACCGCCAAAACACGCGCGCGTTGCTCTGGGGTAAGTCCGTCGATGTTGACCAGTGCGGGATGTGCATAGAACGGTGCCGCATTGACGCTGAGCAGCCAGTCGAGTGCTCGTTTCGTAATAATGTGTGGATATCCGTCATCCCATCTTCCGTAGATGAAATCGCTGCCGTCCCAGCGCGATCCTTCCACAATCACAAGGTTTCGCTCCTCGTAGGGGCAAACCGTTAGCGATTTGTCTCCCGGCTCGCGCTTTGCCGTGAACGGCTTGAACGCAAACTTTCCACATTGGGGGCACAATCCGTACTCGAATCCACAGGCGGTGCAGACAAGTGGCTCGCGTCCACAATGCGGGCACGCATCGGGTGCATCCCGGAAGCTCAACGGTCGCAAGCAGCGGCGACCGGTGAATTGGAGATCGACAAGATCGGGCACCGTCAGATCGGGAACCCACTTGCGCAACCATTCCGAATGGACGAGCACCGGCGCAAAACGATAGCCGACGAGACCGCTATTCAGGAGTTGGCCGGCAAAGTCCCATCCGATCAGCATGGCATATTGTCCCTCCATATCGGCTCGAATCAACGTCGCCGCCTTTGCGCCATACGTCAGATCGACCTCCAAATCCTTCCAGTATTGTGCCGTGACGTGACCGTGGGGGCAGTCAATGACATTCTGACTGCCACACTCGTTTTCCCACTTCATGGTTTGCCGATAGGTACGTTGCTCGGAGATTTTTACGACGAAGTACCCGTGACCGGTTTGTGCCTTCAATTCATCGTAACTCGGATTGAGATGGGCTTGCACCCCGCCTGGTCTCCCGTTGAAGCGGTCAATGACCGTTTCACCGGAACTGTCGAGAATGGTGAACGTGTAAAACAGGCCGGATATGAGTTCGCCAGTTTGATCCTGATAGATGTTGGTTCGCACTTTGCTGTCTCGTCATTCCGCACCGAAACCTGGCCGTCGAGGCGACTCCATTGCCCTCACTCGTCCACACACGGGGCGGTTCTTGACATCGCCAGATCCTCCGTCGGTAGCTACGTTCCCTTCGCATCTTGCTGCAGTTTCTTCCTTTGATTCTCGCGAAAGTCCTTGATCAGCTTCAGTCGAATGTCTTTATTGAGTGTAATCGTCACGTTTGGCAGGTTTTTTTTTAGTGAATTCGCGCCCTCGTCGGTGACCCAGTACCCGTCAAGATACAGCGATTTGAGTTTCGACAGTCCGGCAAGATGTGTGAGCTTTGTGTCGGTGACTTCAGTCGCACACAAATTCAATTCTTCCAACGATGTCAACTTCTTGAGATGCACCAGACCGTGGCCTGCAACATTGCACTCCGAAAGGGCCAATGCCCGCAAATTCACAAGTCCATTGAGGTGTTCCAGCCCCGCATCGGTGATTTGAGAGCCACAGATTGCCAGCGTGCTAAGCTTGGTCATCCCGCTCAGATGGACCAAGCCAGCATCGGTGATTTTGGAATTCGCCACGAGGACCGAATTGACCTCGGGAAATGACTTCAAATGCGACAACGCATCGTCAGTGATCCCCTGCCCCCGAATGAGGATTTCACTGACGTTGCCGGTGGCATCCATGTCGATGATGGCATCCGGGTCGGCCGTCATAATCGCGCTGATCGCCGTTTGCTTGTTGAGTTTGGGCGATGCCACATCGTCTGCCGCCATCCCATTGGCTACTAGAATGCACACGACAAGGCATTGTGAGTAACGCATAACAGTCTCTCCTGAAAGTTGCTCGACTGACACACATGGGACCAAGTTCATTTGAACTCAACTTTCAGGGAATTTCAATGACCCCATCCTCAACTTCGCCGCCGAGATCCCAAATCTCATACTTCGTGAAAAGCAGGCTGATCTTCGAGAACTTGTCCGCCGTGACATCCTGTTCGATCAGGATGGCTCGAACCGCCATTGAGGTATTTGCGCCTGCGCCTGCTGCAAGTCTGAATTTGGAGTTCGTCCACGTTGCGCTGACGTGGTATCGGAAATTGGCCGCAGTCTGAAGCCTGTCTTTATAATAATCCTTCAACAGCGTTGTGTTCGGTCCATTTGGCACATTATTTATATACGCTTCCTCTGCCGCTCGCTCTGCCGCCGTTACAGCACCGGCAAAGGCTGTAACAATCTTCGTAGCATTAGCTAGATACGGCTTTGGGTTCTCGCCGGAAAGGAGAACTCCGCCACTTTTGAACTCAATGCTCGGCTTTATGACCCATTCTCTTGCTGGGTCACCGATAAAGGCACCGCTTAGGCAGTGCATCTTGGCACCCTTTAGCGGATCCGTTGTCAGCTCAAACTTCGGAGTCTGTGCCTCCACTTTTGTAACCACAACGTTTGGATCAGGAGCCCATGCGCGCTGTGGTTTTCCTTGGTCTCCCTTTTGAAACAGTATCGTACTGCTATAGTCATCAATATCCTGAGCCGTAGCGGGATCTGGATCCGAGGGACGCCAACCTTCAGGGCGTGAATTCACGTTTGAGATGAATTTTCCTTTGAAATATATCTTCACGCCCTTGAAGACGGTCAGATCTTCGGTCGTCACCACTGCCCCGCCAGCGGTGAATGAGGCTTTGATCAGCGTGGTATCTTTCGCGGAACTGGGAGCTTCCCCGTAGACTTGAACGTTGACGGGTGTTCCCACGGTCACCATCGGTGACGCGTTACTAAACGTGACATCACCATCACCTCCCTTAGCCAGGAAGACCTGGCGGGTTGTTCCCGCCGGACCGACAAGTTTGATTGTGAGCTTGGCGGATGGTCGATCAGCACCTGCCGGAGAGACGCAGACTACATCGTCGTCCGCAGGGTCGGCCGTGTCATTGATCATGAAAACGACGGATACCCCGGAGGAACTGGACGACGACGAATTTGAGCCCGATGACTTCGAACTGGACGATTTTGACGAATCGCTGCTCGACGAACTGGACGGCGAACTACTACTGGATGAGCCGGAGGACAAACTGCTGCTCGACGAGAACAGGCTGGAAACAGACGAACTACTGCTCGATGACGGGCTGCTAGATGTGCTTTCGTAGGAACTGGACGACGACGAACTTCGGCTGGAACTACTCGGCTCGCTGGAGCTCGATGTCGAGCTGTGAGTCGATGAACTGCCAGAGAGTACGCTGGAGGACGAGCTGCTGCTCGGTGACGAACTCGACGAATCGAGCGATGATGATGAACTGCTACTGGACGAGTCGAGAGACGAACTGGATGAGGAGGAAACGTCGCTCGAACTGCTCGAAAGAATGGAGCTGGAACTTGACGATGGATCGGACGACGAACTCGACGAATCGAGCGATGATGACGAGCTGCTACTGGACGAGTCGAGAGACGAACTGGATGAGGGGCTGCCAGAACTGGATGAAGAGTTCGAACTCGACGAACTGCTGGAGCTTGGGTCTGAGGACGAGGAGTCGTCGGAAGAATCGCTCGACAGCGAGGAACTGCTCTCTGGTGATGAACTGCTGCTCGACGACGGGCTTCCCGACGAACTCGATGAGTCGAGGGATGACGAAGAGCTGCTCGGTTCCGGCGAACTGCTGCTCGACCAGTCGTAGGACGAACTGGACCAGGAGTAATCACTGGAACTCATGGGCTCGGCGGAACTGCTGCTGAAGTAGGAACTGCTTTCATCGGGTTCGGTCATGACAGACTCCTGAGTTGGGTGAGGTTGTTGGTTTGTTGGTTTGTTGGTTTGGCTATTGGTCTTTGCCGACATCGGTTGCGGATTTGCCACGAGAAATCTTGTGATTCGTGATTTGTTTTTTGGTGTAGCGCGAAGATTTCGCCGGCGAGTCGGCCCATCACTCGGCCCCCTCACCCTAGCCCTCTCCCCCGAAGACGGGGGCGAGGGGACAAAAGCGGATTCGTGTTGTCGCGACATCGGGGCTGAACGAGAGAATGGTCCAAGCCAGTCTCATGAAAGCAGCGATGGCTCGACGTTCGCCGGGGCGTGGCGGCCGATGTGATTTATGCGGCCGTGAATGTCGTCGAGGATCCCGTGAAACAGCACCAGATGGACCGACTCGACGAGGCCCATGTCGTCGAGCGGGACATGCAGGTTGTCGTGGGCCAGCGATTGAAGTTGGCCGCCGGTGAAGCCCGTGATGCCCCACGTCTTGAGGCCGCGCCGGTTGGCCCAGTCGACAGCTTGCAGGATGTTGGGGCTGTTGCCACTGCCGCTGATGGCGATCAGGAGTGCCTCGGGCTGGGCGAGATTCTTGAGTTGCTCGACAAAGACTCGCTCGAAGCCTTCGTCGTTCCCCCAAGCCAGGATGTAGGCGGTGTTGTCGGTGAGGCTGAGGACTTTCAGACGCTTGACACTGTCGTTCGTGAAATCGCGGCGAAGCAGTGTGCTCTTCCCCAGGTCTTCGCAGAAATGCGAGGCGTTCGACGCACTGCCGCCATTGCCGCAGAGGAAGACAAAGCGACCGTGTTGATAGGCGTCGTAGATGTCGTCCGCCAGCCGTTGGACTTGGGCTTCGTCGATCGCGGTGAAGAGTTGGGAACAGGTGTTGAGGTATTCGGAGAGGGGAAGTTTGCTGCCGAGCATGTGATGGCCTTTGTGTTGAGGTCGGGATGAAGAACGGAGAAAGAAACCCCTCACCCTAGCCCTCTCCCCTCCAAGGCGAGGGGCGAGGGGACAAGGGACAAGGCGAGAACGGATGAGCCATGTCAGCGTGAGAGGACGACTTGATAACCGGCTGCGATGACCTTCCAGCCCTGTTCCAACAAATGTGGTATGGCAAGCGTTCCCTTGCCGCGCCAGCCCTTGTTCCAGACGGTGTCGTCGAAGACGACAAGTGAGTTCGCGTGCAGACTTGGCAGTGCGGCCTTGATCTCGGCCAGGCCGTGTTCGGTGTGCTCCGGAACTTCGACATCCATCGAGTCAAGGTAGAGCACATCAATGGAGAGTGAGTTGTCTCTCAGCCAGGCCACGGAGTCGGACTGTTCCACTCGGACTCGCGACTGCCAGAGTTGAGTTGCCTCACGGGCGAAGGCGCAGCTCCTGTTGGTGATATCCACCGAGATCAGTTGCCCCGCGTCGAGGCCGTCGAGGTACGCACCGAAGAGGTACGTCGAGTAGCCGCCTCCGCCCCAGTCTTCCCCGCCGCGAATGCAACCTGTCTCAACGATTGTTGGTGACGGGAATCGCCGACTCGTTTCACGCAGCAGGAAATCGAATGTGTGACTTCGGTCTGCCAGCCACGAGGTGCTCGTTGCGCCCCGGCACCAGTCGTGAATCCACTGTTGCAGTTGGACATCGCGGCCGATGCGGCGGGGGTCGCGAACATAGCGCGGTCCCCTCAGCATCCGCAGCGCGTGGCTGGCGATTTCCTGCGCGGTCGGCATGTCTCCGGCATACTCGACGATGTTCCAACGCCGGCGTCGCGGGATGTTGGCCGCGCGATACTCCGGACTGGAGCGGGTCATGTGAACCGACTCGGGCCTGGGGAGGCAGACGCACGAGGGATAGAACTGATGAAACACGCCGAGGGCGGGAATCTTCGAGAACTTCGCGAAATGAAACGGCCCGCTGTCGATGCCGATCAGCAGGTGGGCACGCTTCATCAGGCAGTACAGCCGATCAAGGCTGATGTGTCCCCAATCGTCCTTCAAATGGCGGACGCGGGCACTCGGCAGCTTGGGGACGCGCTGGTCCCAATCGAGCAGGACGAGCGATCCGTCCATGCCATCCAGCAATTGCCGGTAGAGTTCCCGAGCCGTGTCATCGGGCAGACTTTTTTCATCCGCAAAGTTGCTGCCGCGAGTGTGGACCAGCACGATCGGCTCGGGCAGATCGGCCAGAAAGCGATCCGTTTCTGCCAGGAGATCGGAAGTGGCGAGAGGTTCGCCATCGAGTTCGATGTCGCAAAGTTCTTCCCACAGGTCCATCGGCTCGCCGAGCGATGGCAGCGGCGCACGATTCAAGTTTCCGAACAGTTTGCTCCCCGCGCCATCCGGCAGTGAGCCGGGAGTATTAAAGCCAGCGGGGTACGTCCAATCGTGATAGTAGGCAGTGTCATCGAGCTCAATAAACGGGAGTCCGGCAGCCCGCCAGATCGGTTCCTTGTTCTCTTCGTGATGCACGGAGATGTCCCAGCCTCGCCGTTTGTAGAGCTGCATGAGAGCTGCGAACTGAACGCAGTCTCCCAGACCGTGATCGAACCAAAGTCGTAGAACGGGCATGATGTCTTTCTGGGCTTGAGGAGAGAGGGAATGATCGTTTTCAGTGTTTAGCCAAGAACGGGTGGCGAGACCGTTGTTGACTCTGGCCGTTGCGAGAGGCGGTCGTCCCACGATGCGGTGATCGTCGTGCCGTTGGGGGGCAGGAACCGGAGGACGCCGCCGTCGTAATACTTCTGGACGGCGCGAATCACGTCGTGAGCCGTGACGCCCTCGTGCATGCAGCGCTGGACTCGACGTGCGTTGAGTTCGACGGTGTCCACACAGAGTTCGGAGTCTTTCCGGTCGCGATCGCCGAGCGGCACGATACGGCTCTTCCAGCAACCGCCGTGCTGACAGCAGTGGAATGCCCCGTTGGTGTGCAGGTACTGGTGGTGACCATAGAACGTGAAGGTGCTCGGCTCGCGACCGCCCGCCGTGACGACGCATGCCCGATGCGAAGGCTTGCCCTGTTTGGCGGGTACGGCGGCGGCGAGGTGCATCGCAAACGTCACCGGACAGATCGCGCCATCGGCATGGTGCATCAGTCGCGTGAACATCCGGATGTCGGTCTGGCCAACCAGATTGATGACGCCCTCCAGCGGTGGGTGATGGTGATTGGCTCCCGTGGCTCCGAACTGCACGAACTGAATCCGGTCGCGAAAGTGATCGACGACCTGTTGGGCGTATTCCGGAATCCACCACTTGGCGGTGTAGTCCTTCTTGCCACCCGTGCAGATCAACCAGAAGGGTGTGTCCCAGCCGGTGAAATGTTGCTCGATCATGCTGACCCAGGAACGCTCTTCTCCGGAAAGATGGACATCCCCTTGCAGTTTGTGAACCTTGATGGGACGCCCGAGTTGCTCCGCCAGATAGCGCGTGAATCCGTGGATGAAGTGATACGCCCCCTCGTTGCTTTCGTGGATCAACGGGTAGTGCATCGGGATGACCGTCACGTCGGGGTCATCCTCCCGAAGCGGCGTGAGGTGCGGGTTGTGTTCCCACAACTGGTGGAATGGCGTCTGGACATCGGTCAGATACTCGCCGGGATAAGTGAGGTGCAGATCGCGCACCGTCGCCGTGAGCATCAGGATGTCACCGGGCGACTGGGAGTTTTTTAGGATCAGCTTGCGGGGCATGATGTTGGTTTCTGCGGTTGATGATTGGCGATGAGTGACGAGGGGTTGTTAGTTGGTGGACACGAGGTTTGCGGTGGAGTCGTTCCGGATGATCTGCGCCATCAGCGTGCGGAACTCGCCGGGGAGTTGAGTCGTTGACCAGTGAGGCAGGCGAGGTATCAGGACGAGACGAATTCCCAGTGATCGACAGAGCGTGGCCTCGGGACATTCCGGGCCATACTCACCACCGGCACAGTGAACCTGCGGTTTGACTGCGTGGAGAAAATCGCGAGGATCGTCCTCCGCGAAGACTCGAACCTCGCTGACGCATCCCAGTCGCAGCAACATTTCGCTCCGCTCGGCCGTTGTGAAATGCGGTTCGCGCTTCTTGCGGCGGAGATAGGCGTCGTCGTTGATCCCCACCACCAGCCGATCTCCCTGTGCGGCACAGTAGCCGAGGTAGAACAGATGGCCGGGATGCAGGCCGTCGAAGCAGCCATTACAGGTGACGGTGATCATGGGATGGTCCATTCCAGTTTCTTTTTTGTTCGCGACGGATGTTCGTTGTTAGGTCAGCGCCCGTTCCCGTGCAGCACGATTTGGCGGAACCATGCTTCGCTCAACAGCGAGCGGTCGTACAGCTGCTTCCGATGTTGTGGAGGACTCACCGTGACGAACCAGATCGGCCAGGATCTCGTTCGGTGTGATCTGGGCCACGCCCTGGCGTTCGACCTCCAATCCGGCAGCCACATTCGCCAGACGAATCGCGTCATCGAGCGGCTCGGCCGCCGCCAATCCGAGTCCCACGATTGCCAGAACCATGTCACCCGCGCCGGTCACGTCGTAGACCTCGCGACGGCGAGTTGGGAAGTGCTGACCACTGACGGCGATTTGTGCATTGGGACGTGGTTCGGGTGTCACCTGCGACTCACGATCTCGCGTCGCGAGTGCCATGCCATCGCAGTCGAGCGTGACGAGTGTGTGAGCGAGGTCGAACTGCTCGCATAGTTCCTTTCCGGAGGAGAGCGCATCCGCAATGGTCTGGATGGTTCGACCGACAGCGGTGCCAGCTTTCAACCGATTGGGGGTGATGACGGTCGCCCCCCGATAGAGTTCGTAGTTCGCGCCGCGTGCCGGATCGATGGCCACGGGGAGGCCGCGTTCTCGCGCCGCCTGCATCACGGCTTTCATGAGACGGGGTGTGCAGACTCCCTTGCCGTAGTCGGAGACCAGCACCGCCTCGCAGTCTTTCAACTGCGCCAGTGTGGCCGAGATGAGTCGAGCCTCGACATCTCGATCCAGCGGATCGCGTCGCTCCCGATCGACACGCAGCATCTGATGGGCGTGACGTTGGCCAGCACGCCCCACAAACCGTTCCTTCAAGGTCGTCGGCCGGGCCGGGTCGATCCGCAGCGAGTTTTGATGGATGCCCGATGAAAGCAACAGCTTCGCGATCAGGCGACCTTCGGCGTCTGGTCCGACGACGCTCGCCAGGGAAACCTCGGCACCAAGACCGCGCGCCAGATGAGCGACACTCGCCGCGCCGCCGAGTCGATTCTCCTGTTCATCCACGCGCAACACGAGTACCGGAGCCTCGGGGCTGACCCGTTCGGCGTCGCCCCACGTGTAGCGATCAAGACACAGATCGCCCACGATCAGGATGCGACGACCGGCCATTCGATCCAGAACGAGGGGGAGTGACGAGGCATTCATGATTTCAAGTCCTGAGAGTGTGTGATTCGAGAAGTAAGGAGTGGATGAAACGGCTGACAAGCTCTTACAAATCCCCTCGCCCCGGCGGGCACCGCCGCCTCGGTGGTCCGGGGAGAGGGTTAGGGTGAGGGGGCTTTCTGTTTTGTGAGAGTCTCTCAGTCACCAGACAGGTGCCGGTTGACGGCGACGGCCAGTTGGCGCAGGCCCTCTTGCAGACGTTCGCTCTCTTCGCGATGGGCGGCCCAGAATTGGGCGATGTCGGCCCGGTGCTGCTCGCGCTGTTCGCGGGCCTCCTGCCGGAATTCCTCCACCAGCTTCTGGATGGTCTCGGCGTGCCGGGCGTTCATGTCGGGAATGGTTCGCGTCGTGACGTACCATGCGTACCAGACTGCAAATCCCAACGAGATCACGCCGCCTCCGATCTGCATCCACAGCGGCATCATTTCCGCAGTTGCCTGAGCCAAGAGCACAATTCACCTCGCTTTCACCGAGCCGTCGAGTCTGTTCCATGTCCGCACCTCTCCTTGCCGACTCGCGAGCGGTTTTGGACAGCGACCTCGGAAGATTTTGAAGATCGCCAGAAATACCGCTGGCCAGGTGGAGAGAGGTCCACAGAAATCGGAACGCAATCACGAAGTTCGTGTGGCGAGAGATCAACAACTCGACAAGAGCCTCATGCTCTGTCGGTCGGATCACAGCCGGTGGCACAGCGGTCGGAGGTGGCGTGTATGTCCAAGATCATGTGAAGCGACCTGTCGGTCACTCTGCTGAGTGCTTGGATCTGCTCCAGCACCTCGCCCATCGCATCGGTCTTCGTGATGGAAACCGGGTTGACCAGTGCCGCCACGTCATCGCTGTCGAGATCGACAGAGTCGCTGGCCGTGAACGTGACGTGGCTGTATCAGCGGTCCAGGTGTCGAACACGACGCACTACACGGTCGCGATCCCCGAACCATTCTGCCCGGCCGAATGATCGGCAGCGTCGTGTTCGTTACGCCGTAAGTCCCCACATGGAACGCACGGCAGTAGGTCGTGGCCAGAGTGTGATCGAGATCTGTTGCCGACGGAAACTCGATCAACCGCGAGAGGAATCAGGCACCGCACGCGCACTTGGCCCCGAGCCTCCGTTGTCCGAAGATTATCCGGCTACATCACAAAACAAAAACAGCCACGCCGGAAAGGCGTGGCTGCGAAGAACGCTGCTTGCCACAAAGCCAACAGAAAGTGGCACATCTCAAACATCATCAAGCAGAGCCACTTGGTCTATTTACCGGTCTCCGGCATCGGGATGAGTATCTGCTTGCCGTTTTGTTCACGCCAAATGTCCTTGTGCGTTTTGCGAGGCAAACCGCGATCTTCGGTTTGAGATTCAGCCCAGGTTCGCTTCCCAAAATCATAGCGATAGAGAAGACTTGCTCGGCCACGCATGCGCACTGCGGCCACGAGCAGAGAATTGTCTTCCTGTGGAATCGCTCGAACCTGGTCGATCGAACCTTCTCCTTGAGGCAAATCCGTTCGAAGCTCTGTTATTGGGGCGAGTGGCTTCAGGTATTTGACATCTTTTTTGTTGACGAGCGAGAGTGGCTTGATGTTCAGTCGATTGTTTAAATCAATCGCGAAAACAGCAATCGTGAGATCACCGCCCAAAGAGTGCGACAAAACAAGGTGCGGTTGATCGGTAGAAAAATGCCAGACAATATCGGCCGCCCAACCGCGTTGCGGCGGCTGCGCTTCCGCTGGCCACCATTCGGCACCGTAGACCACTCCGAGAGGACTCGCCGCCTCGGTCTTGCCATCCATCGGACCATCCAGAATCCAGAAAACAACATCTCCAATCGGGTTCAGGAACGTATCGTGATTCAAATTTGCTGACACTAACGGATTGCAGGTGCGTAGAAAAAAGCCGGATTCACACGTTGCACAGGAATGTTCATCCTACTTCTGCTCAAGGAAGAGGGGTGAA
>JAYVOX010000540.1:0-4527 GCA_043757695.1 Schlesneria sp. | reverse complement strand
GGCCCAGGCGAGCCGCACGCCGTCAGGCTGCGGGTTCTTAATCGCCGCAGGAAACCCGTGGCCTTACGGCACACGGCTCGCCTGAAACATCTCACTTTTGGTCGCGTGAGGTATAGATTCCTCGGCATTTCGCACCTTGAAAGCCTTGGCGTTGAGAGTCTCTCCAATCTTTCGCTGGCGGAATCCGCCGCTCACATTCCTCGGCTGGATTCAACCCGCCGGTTGTGACGATAAGAACAATCGCGATCGAATAACCGTATCGCAACGCCATCCGTAGGATGGGCACTCCTGCCCGTCGTGATTGTTCTTGTTCGGCGCGGGTCTTCTTGGTCGGCGCGGGTCTCCCGACCCCGCCGAAACGCCCGACCGCAGGTCTCCTCTCCTCTTCTCATCCCACTCAGCGGCGAGCCGCTTCCATGCTCAATGCGGACGGGTAAGTGTGCCCCTCCTCCGAATCACGCAGCCTCCTCTAGTCCGGCGAGTACAGCCGCATGGCCGATTACCGAGTCCAACTCGATCTCTTCACCGGGCCACTCGATCTGCTCCTCTATTTGGTGCGGCGGAACGAGGTGGATCTCGCTCAACTGCCGATCGCCAAGATCACCGGCCAGTTCCTGCAGTTCTTGGATGTCCTCGAATTCTTGGACCTCGACCTCGTCGGCGACTTCATCGTCATGGCCAGTTCGTTGGTTGAGATCAAGAGTCGGCAAGTTCTGCCGCGCGCCGAAGAGGAAGAGATTCCGGCAGAAGCACCCTTGGGCGATGACTCGTGCAGCGAGTTGATTCAACAGTTGCTCGAATACAAAAAATATAAAGACGCCGCGATCGCCCTCGAACACCAAGCGTCCGAGTGGCAGCAACGTTATCCCCGATTGAGCGACGACCGCCCGACAGCGGGAAAAGACCACGGAGCCGACCCGATCAAGGAAGTCGAACTGTGGGACTTGGTCAGCGCCCTGTCGCGCGTCCTGCAAAAGAAGCATGTCGAGGAAACGTCGAGCATCCGTTACGACGACACGCCGATCTCAACCTATGTCGAACGGATCGGTGCCCGCGTGCGAGAAACAGGGCGCGCCCCGTTCTCGGAGTTCTTCGAAGGCTCCAACCTGCGGAGCAAGATCATCGGCATCTTCCTCGCCGTCTTGGAACTCCTCCGCCACCACGGCTTCCGTGCCGAACAACCCTCCGAGTTCGCCGACATCCTCGTTCTGCCCCCACTGACCGAAGTCGCCTCGAACGCCGCCGTCGCCTGAGACCCGTCGATCGCACTGGCAGGGTGCGTGCCGTCTTCGATACGGCCCCTCACATTGCAGCCGCAATCCCCGTTGATTAGCGTCCGGCCGTGTTTCACTGGTTCGGCTTTCAACAGATGGGGTTCAGGCTCTTCCCATGATGCGATTCATTTTCGTTCTGCTCTCGGTGACGTGGCTGTTCGTCGGTGAGAGCCACGTTCGATCATACAGTTCGTGGGGAGCGGAGTCCGCCGAACAACGACTCGCTCAAGCGCGCGAGCATCTTCAGAGGGGCCGGTATGGTGAGGCTCTCGAAGTTTTGGACTTGCTCGCGAAGGACGAGACCAAGGACGTGGATGCCGTGGACTTGGCCAAAGCCCGATGCGAGGCGTTGCTCGCGCAGGGCGAACGTGACTCGGCGGAGAAGGTTTTGAACGAAGTGATCGCGGACCATGAGGACGCAGCCGTGCTGTTCGGCCTGCTCGCGAAGATTCATTTTGAGCGGGGGCGGTACGACGATGCAGACGCCGCCGTGGCGAAGGCGCTCAAACTCGACGGCAACCAATTGCAGGCACGGCTCATCCAAGCGCATCTGTGGACCGAGCGGGGTGACATCGCAAAGGCGGACACCGGCTATCGCTGGTTCGTCCGCTACTACAACAGCCAGCAACCGAAGGAGGCCGAGCCGTTGTTGTTCGTCGGTGAGGGGGCGGCGCAGTACGCGCGGTGGCACAGCGTGACGCAGATCTTCGACTTCTGTGTGAACACGGTGGCCAAGGACGCCCTCAAGGCGGACAAGCTGTGCTGGCAGGCTCATCATTTGACGGGACGACTGCTGCTCGAAAAGTACAACCGGACGCAGGGGATTCCCGAACTCAAGGCCGCGCTGGCGATCAACCCCAACGCGGTCGAGGTCCATGTGCAACTCGCGCAGTCCGCCGTCGGGGAATACAACTGGGACGAGGTCGAAGAGGAGGCGAAGCGAGCGCTGGAGATCGCTCCCAAAACTCCAGCCGCCTTGCGAGCACTCGCCGAAGCGAAGCTCTACTTTCGCGATGTCGAAGCGGCCGAGAAGCTGCTGACCGAGGCGCTGGAGATCAATCCCGTCGATCAAGAGACACTGGCTCTCGTGGCAACGCTGCGGATGTTGCAGGACGGCTGGCCTGATGTTTCGCGGTTGAAGGTACTCGTCGATAACCTCGATCGGATCGCGGAGTTGAAGCCGGAGGAGATCGTCGAGTTGCTGGCAGCGGCTGCTAACCGTAGTCCCGCCGCTCCGCCGGCGGGACAGTCTTCTCTGGCCAACAAGCCGCGTCAGTCGCCAGACGAGAAGGCTCCGGTCGGCGGAGCGACCGGACTACAGTTAGATGCGACCCGGCTACAGTTGACTCGCTTTGAAAAAATCGTCGTGGACGTCGCGACTCGCAACCCGAAGCCGGGTTACTTCCTCACGGCGCTCGGCGAACAGGTCGATCGGTTTCGGCAGCACGCGATCGCCGAGCCGCTTTTCAAGCAGGCGATCGTCCTGATGCCGCAGCTCTCGCAGCCGAAGACGGCGCTCGGGCAGGTCTACATGCAGACTGGACGCATGGACGACGCGAAGCGGGTCTTCGACGACGCCTTCAAGGCCGACCCGTATCACGTGCGCGTCAGCAACATGCGGAAGGTTCTGAAGGTACTCGACGATTACAGCACGGTGACGACCGAACACTTCGTCATCCGGGCGGATGGCAAGCTCGACAAGCTGCTCGCACGCTATATGGCCGAGTACCTCGAAGAGGTCTATCCCGAACTGACGACGCTGTTCGGCTTCGAGCCGGAGAGTCGGACGCAGATCGAAATCTACAACGAAGCGAAGGGACTGAACGGGCATCAATGGTTCAGCGCCCGCATGGTCGGCCTGCCGTGGGTGCAGACAATTGGAGCCTCGACCGGGTCGATCATCGCCCTGACCAGCCCGACGGCGATGGACCAGCCGCTGAACTGGGCGCGCGTGATGAAGCACGAGTTCGTGCATGTGCTCACGCTCCAGCAGACGCACTTCAACATTCCGCACTGGTACACCGAAGCCCTGGCCGTGCGCTCCGAGGGCTACCCGCGTCCCGTCGAGTGGAACAAGCTGCTGCTCGATCGAGTCCCCAAGGGCGATCTGAAGAATCTCGACAACCTGAGCATGGGTTTCATTCGAGCCGGCAATCAGGCCAACTGGAACTTCGCGTATTGCCAGAGCGTGCTGTATGCCGAGTACATGGCCGAGCGATTCGGTGAGCCTTCGCTGGCGAAGCTGCTCGATGCCTATCGCCGCAACCGCACGACTGACCAGGCGGTCCCCGAGGTCTTCGGCGTCGAGAAGGCCGATTTCGAGCAGGGCTATCGTGAGTTCCTCGACAAGCTGGTCGCGGGCCTCAAGCAGACCGAGGCCGAGCCGGAGATCAAGCCGTCGCAGATCGAGAAGGCTTACGAAAAGAACAAGGACGACCCCCAAGCCGCCGCCGATTACGCGCGGCTGCTGCTCTTCGTCCGCGAGCGTGACAAAGCCCGCAAGCTGGCGAGCGAGGTCTTGAAGAAGGAGCCAACTCAACCGGTAGCCGCGCTGGTGATGGGAGCACTCCTGTTGCGCGACGACAAGCCCGACGAGGCCGCGAAGGTGTTGGAACCGGCCCTCGACAAGGAGCATCCGAACCGGCACCTGCTCGAACTCTTCCTGCGAGTCCGCCTGAGACAGAAGCTGCCCGAAGAGGCTTTTTCATTGTGCCAACTCGGCCAGCAACACTTCCCGTACAACAGCGATTGGTGGAGGGGAACCGCCGCCGCCGCCAAGCTGACCGGCGACAAGGCCAAGCGCCGCGAGGCCCTCAAAAAACTGGTCACGCTCGAAGCCGACGAGCCCGCCCCGAGAAAAGCCCTGTCCGAGATGGCCCTCGCCGAAGGCAACTTCGACGACGCGCTGAAGTACGCCAAACTGACGCTGCACATCGACGTCCTCGACGCCGATGTCCACCGCCTCCTCGGCGAATCCCTTCGCGGCCTCAAGCACTACGATCGCGCGATCGCCGAATTGGAAACCGCCCTCGAACTCCAACCCAAAGACGCCGACCTCCAAGTCTCCCTCGCCGAAACGTTTTTGTCGGCCGACCGCAAACCCGACGCCAAGAAGCTGGTCGATGAAGTCCTCAAACAAAAGCCCGATCACCAAGCGGCGAAGAAGCTGAACGAGCAACTAAAGTAGGGTGCCGTCGAGGCTCTGCGAGACGCACCGCATGACAACACGTCAGGAGAACGGTGCGCCTCGCAG
>JAYVOX010000539.1:0-4530 GCA_043757695.1 Schlesneria sp. | reverse complement strand
ATCTCACTGGCGGCTCAAAGCAGGCGCCAGTGCCGCCCGTCCAACGTATCCCTATTCCGGTACGGTGACGTTGAGCGTGTCGCTGACGAAGCCGATGGGTCGTCGCAAATCAATTATTGATTTTTTCGGAATACCTTTGGGGTACAGTTTCGACAAAATTGAAGTGTGGACTATTAAAATCTCACCGACATGCTTCTACTCAATTGATGCGTCTTCCAATGAGAATCAATGGTCAACAAAGAGGAGATCACCCGTGAAGCTGCGAATTGCCGTGCTGTTTACTATCGCCGTGACGTTTGTGTGTGTTTGCCAAACAGAGGCGTCTGCTGTTGGTCGGCGTGCGCGGGTCAGCCAGCCGACCTATTCTGCCGCTGGTCCAACCACGATCCTCCCATCATCGGCCGAAGTTATGGCGATACCGGCCCCAGGGCAGGGGCGACTCGTGGGTTATGTGTTGAACGTCCACCCAGGTGCAAGACTTGGCCGAATGGTGTTTGGTCGCTGACTCGCACGCTGTGGAACTGCAAGCCACGTCGATGAAACCCGCTCAATCGAGCGGGTTATTTCGTTTCGTGGTTGATCGAAAAATCCGACGACACCGCTCATAGCGGCTGGCAGGGTCGCAGTAACGACAGATGGCCACGGCTGGAGGTGTAGAAAAAAGAGCCCTCTTGGACCATGCCGAGAATCTGGTTGTACTCCGTGGTGGCGGTGAGGCCGTGGCCGGGTTGGACGATGGCGATGTCTCAGAATCGCGTCTCCCGGCTTCCGGTCGTTCGGGACAGGCAACGGCCCGTCTCGCGAAGGGACGCAGCATCGCGACACCGAAGACGAAGATGAGCCGGTCCACGCACCGTCAGGGGTCTGGCAATTTGGAACTTCGGAATTGGCGGACAAAAACGGTGGATCGCCAGCAGAACCGCAACCCCGCCAATTCCGAAATTTCGAAGTGCCTGACCCCGGCCCAATCGACTTCGATGATTTGCTGAAGGCCGTCGCCTCGGCGTTTGAAGTGCCCGTCAAACAATTGACCACGCGAGGCCGACACCACTACTGGCCACGTTTCGCCGCCATCTGGCTCTGTCGCAACTTCCTGCACGAGACGCTCCGCGACATCGGCGAACGATTCGGCGGAGTCACTGCCGCGACCGTCAGCCAGTCGCTCGCCCAAGTGGAAACGCTGATCGTCGAGCAGCCCGAGTTCGCTGGCGCGGTTGAAGTTGCGAGTTCTGCAATCCTCTCAGGCATGAGCGCCAAGTAAGCCGGGGACCACATTGGCCGGGGTCTGGCAATTTGGAAATTGGGAATTGGCGGGCAAGGCGCCTCGATTGCCAACAAAATCGTCGTCCCGCCAAATCCCGGTTTTCAAAGTGCCTGACCCCCGATCACAGATCGATCTCCATTCGGCGCGGGAGCCCGACCGCAGGTCACCTCTCGGTTTCGCCTTTCTTTGAATTCAAAGTGACACGCAACAGGCCGGGGTCTGGCAATTTGGAAATTGGGATTTGGCGGAGGGGACGTGTTGTGTGCAAACAGAGTCTTCTTCCCGCCAAATCCGAATTCCCAAATTGCCAGACCCCTGATCGTGCGCCGAGAACGGGAGCGGCACAGGCTCCCTACAAGCCCGCAGCCACTCATCCTTGGCGACGATCCGGCGGTTGAGCCCACAACCCGGGAGCCAAGCAATGTGACATTTCTAAAGCGGTCTGACACGTGACTTCGGTTGCTGGTCACTTCCGAAATCGGCTGTTATCCTGCCCGCTTTCCCCGTTTCCCGGCTTTGTTTCTCAGCTTGATGGGACCGCTGACCATGATCTACTTGAACGTGATTTTGACGGTGAAAGACGCGGCCGATGTCGCCGAGATTCAGTCGCTGCTGTCAGAGCAGGGAAGACTCTCGCGACAAGAACCGGGCTGCGTGCGGTTCGAGGTCTATCACTCCAACACCGACCCGCGCGTCTTCATCTTGAATGAGCACTGGGCCGATCAAACGGCCGTCGATGCTCACCGCAAAGCGACCGCCTACACCACGATCTATCAGCCGCAAGTCCTGCCGCGAGTCGATCGTGTTCCGCACCCCGGCAGCTTGGTCGAGTGAGGATCGTTTCAGCCTGCTCTCGTGTCCGCGATCGACCAGCGACTCCAACCAAGTTCCACCTCAGAACGTAGGGCGCGTGAAGTCCTCGCAACGCACGTGACCAGCCCAATGCCGGTGCGTTCCGACTTTATGAAATTTGACTCATTCAGCACCTGTTTCACCCACGAAGGTGTCCACACACCCTACTTCTTCTCCCCCTTTCTCCAGTCACCGAATAAACCACCACCATGCTCAACAAGATCAGCTCTCGCATCACACAACCTCGCTCGCAAGGTGCCTCGCAAGCCATGCTCTACGGCACCGGCCTGACGCGCGAAGATATGGACAAGGCGCAGATCGGAATTTCCAGCGTCTGGTTCGAGGGGAACACCTGCAACATGCACCTCAATCACCTCGCCGAAAAGGTGAAGGAAGGAGTGCAAGCGGCGGGCATGATCGGAATGAGGTTCAACACGATCGGCGTCAGCGATGGAATTTCGATGGGGACCGACGGGATGTCGTACTCCCTCCAGTCACGCGATCTCATTGCCGACAGCATCGAGACCGTGATGGCGGCTCAATGGTACGACGCCAATATTTCGCTTCCCGGCTGCGACAAGAACATGCCCGGCTGCGTGATGGCGATGGGACGACTCAATCGTCCGTCGCTGATGGTCTACGGCGGAACGATTCGCGCGGGCTGCACGCCGCGTCATCCGAAGCTCGACATCGTCTCGGCCTTCCAAGCCTATGGCGAATACCTCGCGGGCCGCATCACCGACGAAGAGCGTCAAGAAATCATCGGTTGCAGTATCCCCGGAGCAGGGGCCTGCGGCGGGATGTACACCGCCAACACGATGGCGTCGGCGATCGAAGCGCTCGGGATGTCACTGCCATACAGCTCGTCGATCCCGGCGGTCGATCCGCTGAAGGAAGGGGAATGCCTCGCGGCGGGCAAGGCGATTCGAGTCCTCTTGGAAAAGGACATCAAGCCGCGCGACATCATGACGCGGGCGGCGTTTGAGAACGCGATGGTCATCATCATGGCCACCGGCGGATCGACGAATGCCGTGCTGCATCTGATCGCAATGGCGCGCGCCGTGGAGGTGCCGCTGACGATCGACGACTTCCAAACGGTGAGCGACCGCGTCCCCTACATCGCGGACCTCAAGCCGAGCGGCAAGTACGTGATGGAGGATCTCCATCACATCGGCGGAACGCCCGCCGTGATGAAGTACCTGCTGGAGAAGGGCTATCTCGACGGCAGTTGCCTCACCGTGACTGGCAAAACGGTTGCCGAGAACCTGCAAAATCTGAACGGTCTCGCTGAAGGACAACGGATCATTCAGCCGATCGAAACGCCCATCAAAGCCAGCGGTCACATTCGCATCATGCGCGGCAACTTCTGTCCCGACGGAGCCGTCGCGAAGATCACCGGCAAAGAAGGACTCGTCTTCACCGGTCCCGCGCGGGTCTTCGATTCCGAAGAAGAGATGCTGTTGGGAATGGAGCAGAAGCAAATTCAAAAGGGCGATGTGATTGTCATTCGCTACGAAGGACCGAAGGGCGGGCCAGGGATGCCCGAGATGCTTACGCCGACCTCGGTCATCATGGGAGCGGGACTCGGCGAACACGTGGCTCTCATCACCGATGGCCGGTTCTCGGGCGGCTCACACGGGTTCATCGTCGGCCACGTCACACCGGAAGCTCAGGATGGCGGGCCGATTGCCCTCGTGCAGAACGGCGACATGCTGACCATCGACGCGAACCTTAATCGAATTGATGTGGCCCTGTCCTCAGTGGAGCTCGACCGCCGTCGTAAGGCTTGGACGGCACCGCCGTTCAAATCCACACGCGGCACGCTCTACAAGTACATCAAGAACGTGAAGAGCGCGACGGAAGGCTGCGTCACCGACGAGTGACATTCGCCGGCAACTTCAAGACAAACACCCCGGCTACCGTATGGCAACCGGGGTGTTTTCGTTCGTAGAACACATGTCTTCAACGCCTCAGAGACACTCCACGAAACATCCGAAGTCTGCGGGGACTTCGGATGTTTGAAGCGCTGCTGGAACAGGCGTTAGGCCGCGGCCCGAACGGGCATCTGCAGGATTTGCGGCGAGGAACTGCCACAGGCGGCCATGAACTCTTGGAAGATTTGCATGTCGAGCGCTGAGGACGTTTCGTCTTCGGGATGCCATTGCACTCCGACGCAGAACCAACCCTCTTCAATCGCCTCGTAGCATTCGATCACACCGTCGGGAGCGTGAGCGGCCGCTCGGAAGAACGGCGCGAGCTGCTTGACCGCCATGTGGTGGTCGCTATTCACGCGAATCTCACCGGGACCGTAGATATCGAAGCAACGCGTCCCTTCGACGATATTGATGATGTGACGGTTGTGCTTTTCAACGGTATCGCGATGGTGCAGAGCCTTCGTCACCTCTTCGGGAACG
>JAYVOX010000538.1:0-4535 GCA_043757695.1 Schlesneria sp. | reverse complement strand
CGTTCAGCTTGCCGCCGCTATCACGACTGGCCTGCATCGCGGCGGCGAACAACGCAAAGTTTTCGCTGCGCAGTCGGGCACGCGCCTCGTCGAGGCACTTCTCGAGCGTCTTACCCATCTGGTACTCGGCCACGATTTGACCGAACTCCTGGCTGATCGGCTTCGGACTTTGCTTGGCTAGGATTTCCAAGGCTTGAGCCAGCGAGAGTCCCGCCTTGATAGCACTCGACAGCGAGACCATCGAGTCGGCCAACTGATCTTCGATCATCGCCTTCCGCTGCTCAGTCCACCGCCGCAGCATGTACCACGGCCCCAGCAACAGCAGCAGTGACAACAGCGCCCCGATGACCGGAACATCGAACACCAGTGCCATCGTCAAGAAGTGAGCAATCACAAACGCCCACCAGGCCACGATCGAAGCGCGCAGGTGACGCGGATAGTTCCGCAGCCGCTTCAACTTCTCACGATGATCGGCCTCAATGATGTCGAGCAACCGCCGCACAAACGGCTCACCAGCCCACACAAACAACGCGACCGAACAGCCAAACAAAATTGAACTGAGGAGGACTTCTGGTGCGAACGGCATGACTGACCATCGGTTGTTTGTGGACTCGTTGTTTATCACGTAACGCGAGGTATCATTCTGACCGAAATGGCTGAGGGTCAACACCCTCAACACCACAAAGTTTTCTGCCAAGGCAACCCATCCCATGTCACGCGTGATCGAGTCGAACGTCACCGCTCGAATTGAATCACTTCACGTCAAAAACTTCCGCACGTTGCGTGACATTGAATTAAAGTTAACGCCGCTGACGGTGCTCCTTGGTCCCAATGGCAGCGGCAAATCGACGGTGTTCGACGTGTTTGCCTTTCTGGCCGAATGCTTTTCCGTCGGACTGAGAAAAGCCTGGGATCGTCGTGGGCGGTTCAAGGAGCTTCGGAGTCGTGGGTCAAAGGGGCCGCTTTCTTTTGAGATCAAGTACCGCGAGCAGAATCTCCCGGTCATCACGTATCACTTGGAGATCGACGAGAAGCCCAGCGGGCCGGTCGTCGCGCACGAATGGCTTCGCTGGACTCGACAACCTGGCAGGTCGGGCCGTCCGTTTACTTTTCTCGACTTCAAGCGTGGCACTGGAATGGTCGTTTCGGGCGACATGCCCGACAAAGATGATGTTCGGATCGACGAACGCCTCGATTCTCCGGACATGCTGGCGGTCAACACACTCGGGCAACTCGCCAAGCATCCGCGAGTCAGTTCTCTACGGCGATTCATCTCCGGTTGGTACTTGTCCTATCTCTCAGCCGATCAGGCACGCGGCATCCCCGAAGCGGGACCGCAAGAACGCCTCTCTGAAACGGGAGACAACCTGCCCAACGTGATCCAATATCTTGCCGAGCAACACCCTGAACAGTTGGACCTCATCCTTAAAACAATGGCCAAGCGAGTCCCACGGTTGGAGCGAGTCTCCGCGCAAATGCTGGCCGATGGAAGACTCCTGTTGCAATTGAAGGATGCTCCGTTTGAACGACCGATCATGGCCAAGTGGGCCTCCGACGGAACGTTGAAAATGCTCGCCTACCTCACCGTGCTGAACGACCCGACTCCACCACCGCTGATCGGGATCGAAGAGCCAGAGAACCAACTCCATCCACGACTGCTCGAAGAACTGGCCGAAGAATGTCGCGCGGCTTCGGAACGGAGTCAGATGATGGTCACGACGCACTCCCCGTTCTTCGTGAACGCGCTGAATGCCGAAGAATTGTGGGTGCTGTTTCGAAATGACGAGGGATTCACGGAAGCCCGCCGTGCATCGGAGATGCGAGGGATCAATGAGTTCGTCAAGCACGGGGCGCGTCTCGGCCAACTCTGGATGGAAGGGCACTTTGAGGTCGGCGATCCGCTGACGAATAGCGGTGCCGAAAAGAATATCGTCGTATCGGCCACCAAGAAGCGGCGGGGGTAACGAGTCGCGATGCACCTCGAAATACTGGTCGAAGAACCGTCCGCCGAAGAGGCACTGTCGCTGCTCATTCCCAAGATCATTGGTACCAAAGCCACGTTCGCGATTCACAGTTTTGGCGACAAGCAGACGCTGCTGCGCGAAATCGGTTCTCGCCTCAAGGCGTATGCACAATGGTTGCCATCTGACTGGCGGATCGTGGTCCTCGTCGATCGCGATGAGGACGACTGCCAAAAACTCAAGGCCCGACTCGAAGCGATTGCGCAGGACGCCAAGTTGACCAGCCAGACGATGGCGACTCGCAAAGATCGCGTGCGCGTGATCAACCGCATCGCGATTGAAGAGTTAGAAGCGTGGTTCTTCGGAGACATTCAGGCCCTGACGACGGCGTACCCCAAAGTTTCTCCGGGCCTGACCAAGAAGGCCGCGTTTCGCGACTCGGATGCCATCAAGGGTGGGACTTGGGAAGCGCTCGAACGAGAACTTCAGAAGGAGGGCTACTTCGTAACCGGCCTCCGAAAGAAGGAACTGGCCAGAATGATCGCCGCGCACATGGACCCGTATCGCAATAGCTCACACAGTTTCGGTGTCTTCCGTGACGCCATTATCCAACTGGTCTTGTAAGGGAGATGAGTCGTCGCAGAAGGTGAGACATCTTTACCCGATGTCTTTCGTCTCTTCACTTCACGTCACCTCCGTACAGGAACTCCAGCTTGAGCAGGTTCTTGGCGATGAGCGAGTCGATGAACGTGGGCAGGTAGCCAGTCGGGTGCAGGATTTCACCGTCGCGGAAGCTGTAGATGTCGCGGGTGATGAGTGCACCGCGATCCGCGTCGTAGCCGGCGATCTCGCTGATTTGCGACACTTTGCGTTTGCCGCCCGGCAGGCGAGTGATCTGCACCACGATGTCGATTGCACTGGCAATCTGTCGGTGGATCGAGACGATTGGCAGGTCGAGTGCCATCAGGACGAGAACCTCCAAACGCTTGATGACATCCTCGGTGCTGTTGGCGTGGACAGTGGTCATCGAACCGTCGTGACCGGTGTTCATCGCTTGCAGCATGTCGAGAGCTTCGCCACTGCGGCACTCACCGACGATGATGCGGTCGGGTCTCATCCGCAGGGCGTTCTTCACCAAGTCGCGAATCGTGTAGGCCCCGATCCCCTCGACGTTGGCGGGCTTGCTCTCCAACGTGACGACGTGGTCCTGATGGAGTTGCAACTCAGTTGTGTCCTCGATGGTCACGATTCGTTCTTTGATCGGAATAAAACTGGAGAGGATGTTGAGCATCGTCGTCTTGCCGGTGCCGGTCCCGCCGCTAACGAGGATGTTGCGGTGGTCGATGACGCACGCGCGAAGGAACATCGCGGCCGACGACGTGATCGAACCCCGCTCGATCAGATCGTCCACCGTGAAGCGATGCGCGGGGAACTTGCGGATGGTGAGGCACGGCCCGCGCACGGCCAACGGTGGGATGATTGCGTTCACGCGCGAGCCGTCCGGCAGGCGGGCATCGACCAGCGGCTGACTCTTGTCGATGCGACGGCCAACCTGCGCGACGATCCGTTCGACGATGCTCTCTGTCACTTTATCCGAGATGAACCGCCGACCAGACAGCTCCAGCACGCCGTCTTTCTCGACGAAGATTTGGTCGCTCTTCACGACCATGATTTCGCTGATCGTCGGCGCACGGAGCAGGTCTTGCAGCGGGCCGTATCCGAACACGGTGTCCTTCAAATCCTTCTTGAGCGACCGCAGAATCACGTACTTCCGCATCTCGCGATGCAGGTGCGGCCGCACGAATGGGAAGACATCCGCGAACGTCCGCTCGACCTGACTGATCTTCGCACTGAGATCAGGCAGGTCTTCGAGTTTCATCCGTTCGCGGGCGAAGATCAGCAGGTTTTGAAGTTCGGCCTCGCGCTCGGGGACCAACGTCGCAGGAAGATCGAACTCGTTGTAGGTCAGCCGTGACAGCAAGTCCAATCCCGCGCCGCCCCCTTCCAGAATGAGTTGATTGATCAGCAAATCGCGCAGCGTCAGACCGACGATCTCTTCGAGCAGCGGCTCGTTCTCCGTGCCAAACAGATTGATTTCGCGGCAGACATCCTCAATGTTTCGTTCGAGCAGCACGATCGTGTCGGCATCGCTCGTCCGTTCATTCTCGATCTCGTACAGGTCGAGTCGTTCGAGCAACTTCTTGTGAACTCGCTGATTCAAATCACCCATGATCGACCGCAGATGAGCCTCCATTGCGGAAAGGCTGATGGCGGACGCTTCATCTGATTCAAACGTCAGCGAGAAGGGCCAGATGCGAACGGTCTCGCCCGCCTTGAACAGCACTGAGTTGCCGCCGAGCACTTCCTGCTCGCCCACGAGGCACCCGTTGACACCGACGTTCTCCAGCTTGAGTTGCCCGTTCTCTCGCGTCACCACGGCATGTCGCTTCGAGACCAGCGGGCTTTGCAGCACGATGGTGTTACCCGGATCGCGGCCGATCCGAATCTCGGGCGAGTCCGACTCGATGAGGACGCGTTTCGCTTCGTGAACCTTGTTAAACCAGATTTTCATGG
>JAYVOX010000537.1:0-4541 GCA_043757695.1 Schlesneria sp. | reverse complement strand
GACATTCTCTACATGATGCTCATTGGCCTCTGCGCCGGATGGCTCGCTGGTCAGATCACGAAGGGGGGCAGCCTTGGTGTCGCGAACAATCTGATCGTGGGCATGATCGGTGCCATCCTCGGCGGTGTCTTGTTTAGTCTGATCGGCCTCAAGGCTTACGGTCTGGTGGGACAACTCGTGACGGCGACAGTGGGTTCGCTGTTGTTGTTGTTCCTGTTGAAAAAGTTTGGGAACCGGTGACGTTCGCGCTAGCGAATACCGGTGTGCGATGTTGAGGGTACGCGAGTGACGTATTCTGATTTGAGGATGTTGCGGGTCGGGCAAGGTTCAGCAGGCTCGATGGTTGTCGGGGTTGAATCGCAATTCGTCAGCGACGCGATCTGTTTCGGAGCTTGCGAGTTCATTCCTGCGGCAGACTCACTCCGATAGCTTATCGCGGTGAGTTGCTCAGAACTCGTTCAGCTTATTTGTTGGAATCGGCAGAGCTTGCCCGTTCACGACGAGCGGTGTGGCTTGCCGGTGGGTTGCCTGTCGCCGATGCATCGCATGAGTCCTTCAGTCCCTTCATGGCGAATGTGGCGTCCGTTGATCGTTGGTCAGCGTGGTTCTCCGCGAAGGTGACGGGGCGTCGGCCCTTCCTTCGCGAACGATTGGGTGATGGTATTTTTGGGGAGCGTCTATCGTGGCGAAAATTTTCTGGCAACCACGTGGGATGATTGTTTCGGTCTGTCTGGCGCTAGCCAGTTTGACTATTGTCAGCGTGACGTTGGCGGCTTCGCCGATCGTCACGCCGGAATTGAATCTGGGCTTTGCGGGGATCCAAGATTCGGTTCGGTTTGGTCCTGCGAGTGCCCAAGTTGCTGCTGGCCCGGCGCACATCGTTCAAGCCATTAACTCCCAGTTCCGCATCTCGGACAAGACGGGTGTGGTGCTGGAGACGGTCGATCCGCGAGTCCTCTTCAACGGCTTCTATGCCGCCAATCCCACCTACACCGAGAACCCGCTTCGCTCGGCGCCGCTCAACCCAACCGCAGTCTACGACCATTTCTCCAGCCGATTTGTCATCGTGTGGGGAGCGGTCAACGATACGGGGTCCGAGAGTTCATTGCTGATTCAAGTCTCGAAGTCTTCAAATCCGGCGACAACTCTGGCTCAACCTCAACCTTGGCAACTGTTCCTGTTGCGATCCGACATTGACTCCAACCTCAGCGGCGTGACCGACACCGACTCGATCAGCGATTCGCCAACACTCGGGTTCGACAACACGAATTTCTACTTCTCGACCAACCAGTTATCTCCAGCAGGGGGTTTTCGATTTGCAAAGGTGCGAGTTGCTGCGAAGCATCAGTTCTATAACCCGACTCCCAATCCGGTTCAGTTTTATGATCTGGTCAATGTGCGGGATGCGAATTCGGTATTGGCCTCTTCCGTAAAACCATGCGTTACATTTGGTGCCCCCGGCAAGGAGTACATGGTCAGCGCCCCGGTCTCAGCCGGAGACCATTTGACGCTGTATTCAATCGCGGGAAGTTGGCCCAACGCCACACAGACTCCGCCGTTGCTGAAGGTTGAGCGCAAGGTGTCCTTCAATGCGTGGACGGCGCCCACCAAGATGTCGCAGCCTGCTACGACAGTCTTGTTAGACGGTGGTGACGGTCGTCTGCTGAACGCGGTCTACCGCAATGGTGTTGTGTACACGGGCCACAGCATTCGGTCAGGCAATCTGACGTGTGCGGCCGGAATCAAATCGATCAATGTGGCCACCAATGTCAAAGTGCTGGACGAAGTATTGGGAGCAATCGGCGATTCATATTCGTTCCCCGTTGTAACGGCGGACGCAGCGAATAACGTCTACACGGTGTTTAGTCGTTCGAGCAGAGGTGTGTTTGCGGAATGCCGCTACGCCCTGAAGAAGTCCACCGAAGCCGTGTTTGAGACGAGCAAAGTTTTAAAGCCGGGAACATCCAAGACAACTCAATTCGCTGGGGCTTGGGGGAATTACAACGGTATCGCCGTTGATCCGTCACTCAATGGAGGTGTCTGGGTCAGCGGAATGTTTGCTCAGAATACCGCCGCTCTGAACTTTGCGTTCGGCACTTGGATCGGAAACTTTGGCACGCCGGGCCCGGTCCCTGTCGGATCGCAAATTCTTGCTCATTACGACGATCTCGCCAAGACCCTCACCCTGACGAGTGACGCCACTGACAGCAACGTCGATGTCAGTTACTCAGCAGGAGTGGTCACGGTTACTGCGGGGCCATTGACGCAGGTGAATGCCCGAGCTTCCGTTGCCTTGGCTGTCAGTACTGGTCCGATTTTGGTCAATGCCGACTTGGGAGGCGGGAAAGACGTGATCAGTTTCACGGGACTGAACTGCTCCACAATGGACTTGAAGCTGGGAACCCAAGACGACCAGATCACGCTTCGCCTTACCACCGCTCAGTCGCTGCTCTTAGACGGCGGGACTGGGACCGACCTCCTGACGACCATCTCCAGTCGCTTCACACTGAAGACGATCATCGGCTTCCCATGATTGCCGATGTAAGTAGGACGGACGCCCAGTTCCGTTCGCCAAACGGTGGACACGGACAGACGGGACGTGTGTGTTCAACCGGCTCTTTTACTCCGGCCCTTCAATCGCGAAGGGCCGCATTTTTTGACTCGTGCTGGCGTGAGGCACTGCGGTGAGTCAGGAACTTCGGCGGTGGTGGGACATCGCTCGTATCGACGGCGAGCGAGGCTTCGTCCTCGGTTGAGAGATGGAGGCTGGCCGGGAGATTCTCGGGTGCATCGGTCACGCGGCGGATGTCGGCTCCAACGAGATTCAACTTCTGTTCGAGTCGGTCATAACCGCGATCGAGGTGATAGATGCGGCGGATAACGGACTCGCCATCAGCGGCCAACGCGGCAAGGAGCAACGCGGCACTGGCTCGCAAGTCGGAGGCCATCACGCAAGCACCGCTCAGTCGCGTGACGCCGCTGATGATCCCGCAGGCTCCTTCGCGACGAACGTTGGCCCCCATACGCATCAGCTCGGGGAGGTGCATAAAGCGATCGGGAAAGACCTTGTCGGTGACGACGCTAATTCCACTCGCCAGAGCCAGCAGCGCCGTCAGTTGAGCCTGCACGTCGGTGGGAATGCCGGGGTAAGGCAGCGCGGTCACGTCGATCGGGCGTGGTGCGGACCTCATCGAGACTCGTGCGCGAGTGCCATTCAAATCGACGGTTGCTCCCGCCGCGCGCAGTCCGTCGATGACTGCCGACAGATGTGCGGGCTGAATGTTGGCGACTTCCAGTTCACCGCGCGTGATGGCTCCCGCAACGAGCAGCGTGGCGGCTTCGATTCGGTCGGGAATGATCTCGTGTTCGACGGCCTTCAATTCCTGAACGCCTAGAATCCGTAATAGCGGTGTGCCGAGACCTTCAATCTTCGCACCCATCGCGTTGAGAAAATTGCCGAGATCAACGACCTCGGGTTCACAGGCCGCTGCGGAGATTGTGGTTATTCCTTCCGCGAAGACTGCCGCCGACATGACGTTGCAGGTTCCCGTCACCGTGCTGCCGAACGAACCTCCGAGATAGATGTCGGCTCCGCGCAGTACATCGGCTCGCGCGAAGACATAGCCGCGTTCGATCGTGATCTCTGCGCCGAGTGCTCTCAGTCCTTTGAGATGCAGATCGATCGGTCGATGTCCGATGTTGCAACCGCCGGGAAGCGACACGCACGCGCGACGACGGCGACCGAGCATCGGTCCCAACACGCAGACGCTGGCTCTCATGCGACGTACCAATTCGTAGTCTGCGAAGCACGGTTGTTCGTCGGAGACGGTCAGTTCGAGTGATCCGCCGGGACGGCGTTCGACCGTCATGCCGAGGGACCGCAGCACTTGTGAGAGCGTCGAAACATCGACCAGTTCGGGCACGCCATGCAGCACGGTCGTCCCGGTCGCGGCGAGCGTGGCCGCCATGATCGGCAACGCCGCATTCTTGGCTCCACCGACTGTCACCGTCCCACGCAGCGGCTGCCCGCCGCGAATTACCAGCATGTCCATCCGTGGACCCTCTCACGAAAAATCGAAGTGACTGCACAGGCTTCCCGCCTGATCGGGCGGTATTGGACCAACGAGGCAGCAACCCGGCAAGACAAGTCTTTGCTCTGCGGCAATCGTTCGGAGATTGCTCTGAACGGCAAACCTCATCTCGCAGACCGGGTCGGGTAAATTGCCGCCGCCACAGGGACGACAAAGTTCCCTTCCACGATTGAGAACGTGCCGCTTAAGGCGGCCGGCAGGAGTTCTCTTCCCCACACCAACTCGAAGCGTCAGTTGAGAAGTTGCACATTTTTCTGAGTCGCATCGTGCCTCGAAGGGAACCTCGACGGCAATCACGGCGGCGGCATCTTCCTACAAGATGTCCGCAACGTGCTGATTCGGAAGGTGGCGGCTAGAGCACTTGGAGAGTTGGTTTGCAGTGTTGTAGCCACGCTCGCCAGAGCGTGGAGGGGAGCGAACAACCACCTTCTGGCGAAGGTGGCTACTGAA
>JAYVOX010000536.1:0-17263 GCA_043757695.1 Schlesneria sp. | reverse complement strand
ATCGCGTCGAAGCGGTCTTCACCAAGATTCCGCTCAAGGACAACTACGCTTGGCGAGTTTATATGACCGGCGAGTATTCGCCCGAAGCCTGTCCTGAGTACCTCAAGCCCGACAATTTTGAGCGGCTGAAGAATGGCGTCGCCGATCAGGTCACGTCGCACACGAACACGGTCGAGGGCTTCGTCCGTTCGTCCCCCGAGCCGATCACACGCTATGTGCTGCTCGATCACATGGACTGGTTGTCGAAAGACCCCGCGAAAAAAATTCTGACCGCCGAATGGCAAGCCACGATCGACAAGGCGTCGCCCAACGCCCGAGTCCTCTGGCGCAGCGCGGGCCTCGACGGAACCTTCATCAATCCGATCGAAGTCACCGTGAACGGCCAAAAGAAACAGCTCGCCGACATCCTGCACTACAACCAGCCGCTCGCCACCGAACTCCACGCCAAAGACCGCGTCCACACCTACGGCAGCTTCTGCATCGCGGACATCAGGAAGTGACATGGCCGATTCACCCCCCTTTCTCCGCCGCGTGTCGATCCGCAACTACAAGAGCATCGCCGAATGCGATGTTGAGCTTGGAAAGTTCACCGTCATCGTCGGTCGCAACGGCTCGGGGAAGAGCAACTTTCTCGACGCCATTCGATTTGTCACCGATGGTTTGAGAACATCACTCGACCATGCGATGAAGGCTCGCGGCGGAATCGAAGACGTTCGTCGGCGGAGCACGGGCCACCCGCATAATTTTTCGATTCGACTTTCTTTCGGTCTCACCAACGATCGCGAGTGCGAATACGAATTTGAGATCGCAGCCCAAAAGCGAGGTGGGTTTCGCGTTCGCTACGAGAGATTGGTTGTTCGGCTTCCGTCCGGTAGAGAATTCGGATTTCACGTTTTGGACGGTAACTTGGTTGAGGCTGGAACGACTCAATCAGGAAGTGAAGAGACATTGTTTACTGGGCTGGAATTACGACGTCACATGGAGCATTTGCCGAAGCCGGCGATCGACAGGTTGTATCTGGTGAGCGTCGCCGGCCTCAGCGAATTCCGTGACGCGTACGATGCCTTACTGGCGATGGGTTTTTACAACTTGAGCCCCGAGCAGATCAAGGAATTTCAAAGTCCTGATGCGGGAGTGTTGCTGCGACGAGACGGGAGCAATCTTGCGAGCGTGATCGGTCGCTTGACTGATGAACGTCCAGAGTTGAAGGACCGCATCCGAGAGTACCTCCAGCAGATTGTTCCGGACATGATTGATTTTGAACGTCAACCACTCGCGAATCGCGAAACCATCGTTTTCCGCCAGGCCGTCAAAGGGTCAGAACATCCGTGGCGATTCTACGCGGCCAGCATGTCAGACGGCACTCTTCGAGTTCTTGCGGTGCTGGTTGCTGTGATGCAGTTGGCAAGTGGTGGCTCGCCGGTTCTCTTGGCAGGGATCGAGGAACCGGAGACGGCTCTACATCCTGCGGCGGCTGGCGCACTACTTGACGCATTGCGAGAAGCAGCCAGCCATACCCAAGTCATCGTGACATCACACAGCCCCGAGTTGATTGATAATTTTGACCCCGAAATCGACACGCTGATCGTTGCTCAGATGACTCAAGGGACTACGGAAATCGGTCCCGTCGATGCCGCGAGTGCAAAAGTCATGAGAGAACATCTCTTCACTGCGGGTGAGTTGCTGAAGATGGACCAATTGCAGCCCCAACCTCCACCAAACAAGAACCGTCAACTCTCATTGACTGGTCTCGAAGCTGACATCGGTGGCCATGTGGGACAGACACCATGAGCCGGCTGCGAATCATTCCTATCGTTGAGGGCTTCGGCGAGGTACAGGCCGCACGAACCTTGCTTCAACGAGTCTGGGTGGAATTGCTTGGTGGCGAGTATGTTGATGTTCTGCCGCCGATTCGGGGAAAGTTGAATCGACTCGTTTCAGACAAATTCGATGACTTGCGTAAGTACGTCGAGCTTGCCGTTGGCAAGTTGAAGGGTGCAGGGGACGGCGGCTGTCCTGGACTGGTGTTAATACTCTTGGATGCGGAAGAAGCAGCTTCATGCCAACTCGGGCCGTCACTGTTGGAACGTGCAAAAGTGTGCAGGCCCGATGTTGATCTGACGTGCGTCGTCGCGACGCCTTGCTTTGAAACGTGGTTCGTTGCCAGCGCGTCGTCTCTTGCGGAGCATCTCGATCTCAACGCCGATGCTTCGCGGCCTGAAACACCGGAGAAAGACCGCTTGGGAAAGCCGTGGATCAAACAACGCATCCGCAGAGCGAAATACAGCGAGACTGTCGATATGCCGCGTTTGACGGCGGCGATGGATTTGAAGCTTTGCCGCGAACAGTCTCCTTCGTTCGACAAACTGTGCCGTGAACTTGAAGCGCGGCTAATAACAATGAACACAATAGACAACTGACCACCGTCATCGTGCTGCTGGCGTGGTCGCCATTTGATGAAGAGGTTTTGAACGTGACAGACATGAAGCTTTCCCTTGGGTTTGGGAGTGAAGTTGATTCGGAATCGCGGGAGGCGGTGACTCGCCGGTTGCGGGAGCGGAAGGAGTTGTTGGGGTACATCAACCTCAAGCTGGCGGCCAACGGGTTGCCGGTGGCTCATTCGGCGGGAGGGACTGAGCTGGTGCAACTCGCGTCGGGGCTGATGACCAACTTCCGCGAGAAGACTCGGCTGCTTTACAACCATCGGTGTCCGGTCGATGCTCGGATTGAAGCGTTTCTCAACCGACACTTCGCGGATGTGTTGGTCAGTGAAGCCAACGCGAATTGTAGGATGGGCACTCCTGCCCGTCCGGCTTCCGCGAACGTGGCTGCAGCTTCTGGCTCTCGACCCTCAGCCCTCGACTCTGTGCCGAAAGAACCCCTCGCCCTAGCCCTCTCCCCGCAAAGCAAGGGCGAGGGGACAAAGCCGGACGGGCAGGAGTGCCCATCCTACAAAGCGATCGAGCCGTTGCGAGTCCCTGGCCGGGCGCTCGCGTTGGATCGGCACGGGCTGGCTCGCGAGTTGTCGCTTCCTGCCGATGGCGATGAGTTCGAGAGCGAGTTGCTCCACTCTTACCGTTTGCGAAACGGAGTCCTTCACAACCCGAGGTCCGACCGACGGACAACGGTCGGGACGTTTCACGTCGCGGAAGGGGGCTTGCCCATCGCCGCAGATAAGCGCGCCGTCCCGAAGGCCGTTTATGTGGAACTCTTCAAGCACGCGATGCAGCCGCCGCGCGACTTGTTGAAGCTGCCGTTCACCGCCAATCAGGACGATCAGGCGCATTACTGGGCCTCGGTGTTGCTGCGACCAATCGTCTGTCCGGAGGTGCCGGGCTACTGCAATCAACAGACGATGGAAGTTCGCTTCTTCGCGCCGGGGTCGCTCGTCAGCAACCTCGACTTCGTGGAATCGATCTTCGGTAACGCGGGCGATCCGTTCGTTCCGGCCAACGATGCGGCACTCGATGTCGAACACTGGACGGGTCACACGGGCTGCGTGATCCTCGCGCCGCACCTCACGTCGGTGACAAAGCAGCAACTCGGGTTGCCTCACTACGACAACGCCACCGAGCGTCAGCGGCGAGACTCAATGTGCTGGAAGTCGGCAGGAGAACTCTACAACGACGGTGAAGCATTCAAAGTGACGTGCCGCACCGAGGAAGGGGTCATCGTCACGATCATCGCCGACAACTACTTCGGCTACTGCAAGAAAGAGGTCAAGACGCAGATCAGCTACGCGGCGAACCTGATGGGGGGCGTCGAAGAGGAACATTCCGGCGGGGCACTCGTCTTTCAAAGCTGGAGTCTCGGCGATGAGCTTCAAGTCAACAGTCGTCGTTACAACGGCCGGACCTTTGAAGACGTGGTGCGCGATTACGGCGATTGGATTCACGTCAAGTCGGATGGCTACGGGATCGACCGCCGGTATCCCAACCTCATCTATATCCCCGAAGATGCGAAAGCCAACTTGCGATTGCAGACGATCTCGTGGCAGCGTGGCGAGAAATCACTCAGCATCCCGTTGCTGCCCGATCGCATCTATATGGCTCCGTCGGGATATAAGTTGCGGATGGAGAAGCATCCGTCGGCACCGTCCTGGCGACTGATCGGCACGGCAGCGGAAGGGGTTTATTGTCACAAGCCCTGCACCGTCAGCGGCGGTGGCAAGAGCGAGATTAGTAAGTCGCTCGTCGATTACATGCAGTACGGTTCCGTTTTCGTCTCCGAGATCGAGAAGGACCTCGATCAAGTCGCGTTCATCTTTGCCGCAGACGTGTCGCAGCGCTGGACTCCGGAACTGCTGGCACAGCAGAACTATGGCACCTATCCCAGCCGTCCGATCCTCAGCCCGCTACGTTCACTCGGGAGTGTCATCAAACTTCTGACGCCGTCCGACGAATATACGGACGACTATAACTCGTGGCTGAAGGGGATTCCGCCGCACATCTATGCGATCGTCTTCGCCATCAAGCGTTTCTATGACTCCGGGTGGAACAATGACTGGCGGCGTCACTTTAGCGTGGACTTCGTGAACGGCAGTCCCGGCCACGAATTGAAGCTCGATGACCGACGCATTGTCGGGACGTACCTGCGAGTGGGCCTGACGGGTGAGCATGGCTGGCGAACGTTCAAAGTCCGACAGGATTTTGCCGCGTCGTCCAAGGTCCAGACGGAAGACGACATCAGCGCGAGCGTCGTCGTGCCGGGCCGGTGCCTGAGTTACATGGCCCTATCGAGCAAGCCGGATGACGACTGGAAGTCCGACGCCGGGACATCACCTCCCATTGCGCAAACCTCTTCCGCCGCCAGCCAGCCCGAGAGCTTCAAGTTCGTCAACAACTGCGAGTATCGGCTGTTTCAGCGTCCCGACGATGCCATTCATCGCGGGTTCGACAAGCAGGCGGAAGCGGACCTCTCGCGGCGCGACGTGAACTTCATCTCGAACTTCGAGCCGCTCACGCGCAAGGATGTCGATGAAATGATGACGAAGGTCGTCGATTTCGATGCGTTCACGCCGCCGATGAAGAAGTTGCTGCGATCGGTACGGAACGGCGATGTCCATTACATCGTTTGCTCGGACAACCCGCGTCGCGTGGGAGGCGTTCCGTCCAAGAACCCCCGTTATCTCCAGGACCGCCCCGATCTCGTGAAGCCAATGGGTCGATACGTGGCGGAAATGGGGACTCGGTTGTGGCGCAAGGTTCCTGCGGATCAACCCGTGCATCTGCCGGTCAACGCCATTATATCGGGCCGTCGCAACAATCCGCCCGAGCCATCGAAGGGAATTCGCAGCCTCGCGGTCTATAGCCCGATTCATTATCAGGAACTGCCCGAGCTGTTCATGGACTATATCTGCTCGCTGACGGGCAAGAGTCCCTCGACGACCGGCGCGGGGAGCGAGGGTGCGCTGACGAAGGGGCCGTTCAACGCGCTCTGCACGACAGCCGATCTGAACGCGGCCCTCGTCTCCATGATTCTGACCGGTCTGCACGGTTTCTCGTCGGCGGCAGGCCATATCGGCCCGAATGCCCGCTTCGATCACGACATCACGTTGCTGGTTCCGGAGGTCTGGAGCCGTATGTCGCCCGACGAACGCGAGCCTGAGTTCCTCATCCGCGAGCGGCTGCTTGAACCGCTCCAAGACTTCACACACGGCGGCGAGTTGATCCCGGCGAGCCGGCTCGGCTACCGCATCACGGACCGTTTCGTCCGACGCTTCTTCGGACGCATCTTTGATAACCCGGACAAGGTTTTTGACCGAGGCATCCTGCAACCCGAATATCAGGACCGCGACTCGTTCGCCGATGGAGTGCTGTACATCGCCGAAGCTCAAACGCGCGCCGCCCTGCAATACTTTGAAGACGGCTCCATTGAACAAGCCTGCCCGCCGCTGCAGGCGCTGCTCACGATCATGGCTCACGGCACCTGGCAGGGTAAAACCGAGCGAGATCCCGCCGTGAGAGTCCTGTTCACCCGGGAAGCCTTGCTGACGAGCGACTGGTACCGCGCCCGCCTCATCGCCAAGCAGCAACAAGATATTACCCTCTGGCAACGCCACGAAGCGACGCTCGTCGCCTACGTGAAAGACCGGGAAGACACGGACCCCGTACTCTTGGAAACAATCCGGCACCGTCAACAATTCGTCGCCAACCAGCTCACGAAAGTCCGCCGCTCGGAATACATCGATGAACTCGTGGGCACGCTTGGTACGGACCCGTTCCTCACTGCTGCCAGCCCGCACGCTTGATCGCAGTGTCGCTCAATGCGGAGAAGTCGAGCTGCTTTGCGGATTTTGGCGAGCCAACCTCTGATGACCCACAACGGCTCAGTGGCCAACCTTTTGGGCTGAAGTGAGACGTAGCTGCACCTCGCCAGAGTGCGGGCGTGACGCTCAAGCAACCACGTTCTGGCCAAACGTGGCTACATTCAAGTACCTCACTTTGGGCCGTGCGAAGTATATCTGAGTGGCCGCGTGATGCCGCTGAGCATTGATCCTGCTTTGTTCGACCAACGCACCGGGGGAACACCGACGAGTCACGATCGCGAGTGCCGCGTCAACGCAATGTCAGGGGGGTTAGCTGAAGTCGTGCGACTTCAGAACTTCCCGAACTCGCGCGAGTTCAGCTAGCCTATGCCCAACGCGGTCCAACCCGAGCTTTCCGAGTGGTGGACTTAGGACCGGCTCACCTCCAGCTTCAGATTGATGCCGCCCGTTGTTGATGTGCCGATTCTGACATCCACCGCTCGGAAATGTGTCACCCTTTGCCGCGTGAGATATAGACCGTGGCCATTGTTGAGTTCGTTGCTCGACGGTTTGTCTGTGCCTCCTTCAATACTTCATGCGGGCCTTCAATCATGTCCAACGTCTTCGTCGCAGCGAATCGAATGGTGTGGTGTCGAGTTGTCGGGATGTGGGTTGCCTCAATGGCCTGGCTGTGTCTCGGTCTGGTCGGTTTGGTTTGCGGGCAGGTTGAGGTTCCACCGCGTTTGGCTGTTCCCAAAGCGGAAGCGTTGCGTGCGGCAGAAAAACAGATTCGCGAGATATTTCAGTCCGAGTTCGCGGCGGCGAAGAAGGCTCCTGAGAAATCGGCGTTGGCTGGCAAGTTGTGGGAACACGCCGAGAACACCGCAGAGGATGCCGTTGCGCGGTACGCCTTGTTGGAGGCCGCGCGCGTCTTGGCGGTCGAGGCCGATGAGAACAAGCTCGCCTTCAACGTCATCAACACCTTGGCCGCGCAGTTCGAGGTCAACGAACTGGAGTTGAAAGCGGCGGCACTCGTTGCCAATGCCAAGGAGTCTCGGGCCGCTCCGTCGCAGATCGAGTTCTGCGAGCTACTTCAAACGACGATTGAAGCGACCGCGCTCGAAGAGCAGTTTGAAGCCGCTTCCAAACTGGTGCCGTTGCTGTCGGTCTCAGCCGCGAAGGTGAAGGAGGCCGAGCGACGCAAAGGATTCCAGACTCGTCATGCCGAACTGAAGCAGCTTCAGTCGCAATGGTCTGCGGTGACGAAGGCCAAGGCCACGCTGGTCACAGCGCCCGACGATGACGCGGCCAACGCGACTTACGGTCGCTACCTCTGTCTGTGGGTAGGAGACTGGAAAAAAGGGTTGCCGCATCTCGCGCGCGGATCGGCTTCCAAGCTGACGACCATCGCCAAACAAGATGTCGGCCAGCGAGCCACAGCCGACGAACAACTCGTTCTCGCCGACGCCTGGTGGAACTTGGGGCAGAGCGAGCAGGGGCTTGAGAAACAGCAACTGCTGCTGCGGGCCAACGAGTGGTACGAGTTGTCCGCTGGCGAATTGAAGGGACTGGCGCGGACGAAGGCCGACCAACGGATGCAGTTGATCGCCAAGCAATACCCGGAAGCGGTGCAACTGCAGGCACTCAAGCGCTCTCGCAGCGATGGGTCATTCAAAGTGAAGGGCTTCGGCCTGTCGTCAGAGAAGCCGAAGCCCAAGGGGGGGGCGAGTGTGGCGGTTCTGGGTGAGCTGGATCGCGAGTTGGTTCCCAAGTTGTTGAACGCGCGGGCACAGGTCGCCATCAAAACGGTCGGGCAAGAAAAGTTGTCGTTTCTGTCGCGCGGGTCAGCGCTCCCCGAAGTCGCGTTCGCGATCACGTTGGTCAGCATGAACGTGAAATTCGTCGGCCGAGACACGCTTCCCGACGAAGACTTCTTGAAGATCGCGAAGCTCCTCAATCTGGAAAGCTTGCACGTCCACGGAGTCAAAATGCCGGAAGGATTCTGGAAGGACTTCGCTGCGGTGAACACGCTCGCGCACTTGTCGATCGTCGCTGCGGGCGCGACCGATGCGATGCTGGCCACGATTCCCAAACTACCGCGATTGAGAACGCTTGATCTGGCCGACTCCACGGTCTCCGATGCATCGCTGGGACGCCTTGCGGCATACCCGGCACTCGAATTCTTGGGAGTCAGTCGGACGCGCGTGACGGTCGATGGATTCCAGTTGCTGACGGATTCACCGCTCAAACAACTCCGGGCCGAGAGCCTCAAACTGAAGGACGCGGACCTCGCCGTCTTCTCCAAGTACATCCAACTCAACGAACTCAGCTTGGGTGATGAGGCTCTGACCGGCGAAGGCTTCCGCCACTTACAAGAACTGAGTTCGTTGCGGCGTCTCAACCTTCAGGGCGTTCGCTTGAGTTCGACCGGAGCAGCACGGATCGGCGAGTTGGCTTCGCTTCAATCGCTCTCGTTCCGCCAAGTCACGTTCGATACGGCGACCTTCCAAGCGTTGTGTGCCGAGTCGCGAGTGGAGTTTCTGGACGTGATCGAATCGACGATCCCTGAGTCGGCGCTCACTCAACTGGCGGCGATCCCCGCATTGCAGTCTATAAATTTGGAGGGGACCAAAATCACGGGCGCGGGATTCAAAGGAATGGCACCCCTGTCCTCGGTGACGGCGGTCAATTTGAGCAAGACCCCACTCGACGATGTGGGGATGACTCATGTCGCGCGGGCGTTCCCCAACATATCCGTCCTCACTCTGAACGAGACCGAACTCACGGACGCCGGACTGAAGCCGCTCCGCAAGCTGACGAGCCTGACTTCACTCGCCCTCGGTCGCACGCGAGTGACCCTCAAAGGTCTGTCAGAACTGGAGCCGCTCGCCCGTCTGAACACGCTCGTAATCCCCACCAAGCTGTCGCCCGCCGAAGTCCGCACCACGCTGCCGCGCTGTCGCACCGTGTCGAGCTACTCGCGGTGAAGCGGGGCGGTGGCTCGTTGATCGTTCTTTTGACCAACGAGCCGATCCCAGGAGACTTGCGAATCGGCCGCTCGGTTGCTGCGTGTTACTCCGTCACTTTAACCACGCCTTTGGCAACAACGGCCGTGAGCATTTGCTGCTCTCGGGGAAGTGTCAGCTTATTAGGATCGGTGGTGCGGTATCGAATCTCGACTTCGGCGTCATATTCGCCCGGCACGACGGTCACACGCCCTTGAATGCGGTATTTTAGATGACCGCCCTCACCTTGAGCATGCCCTGAAAGCGCCATGCTTGAGCCTTTCACATGACGATTACGAACACGAATCATGACGACAACCGCCTTCATTTTTGGGTGCGGATGTCTCACGGTCCCTTCAAAAATAATTCCATGACCTTTTCGTGCCACCACAACGGGAGTCACGATCAGTTCCTTTTCGAGATTATCCAGATCGACCAACGGGACTGCGACAACTTCTGCATCAGGAAACTTAGGGACGCTGTAGTCGATCTGCTCGTTGCGAAAGCCTGATCGCGGTTCTGGCCAGTTTTGAACACTTGGAATCGCAAAGGATCGCCAGATTGCAACCGATTCCAATCCAATCAGAATGACTGCCGCGACACCGCAGTAAAAGCGGGTTCCTCTCATCGGATTCACTCCACAAGTGGACTTGACTTTTAAGACGCGATCACTTGCTGAGCAAATTGCGGTTCGTTACTGGTTCGAGATCACGACAAAACAGATTCAAGCTCGCTGGCTGACACTATCTACGATTTGTCAGCCAGCGGATTGGTCGAACTGACGCGTCAGACAATTCGCGGACTATGGCTTGATGGGAAATTTATCGCTAAATACCGCCGACTCAGAGTTAGAGTAGAAGGGTATGTTTACAGCGTGATCCGGAGAGGGCGTCGCGCCGTCACCGTAAGGACTTGCTTTCCAACCTCCGGTTGTACTCTCCGTGGGTGGCGGACAGGTGAATGTCTGAGTCCACGAAAACATCGGCATCTCCATGCCATCAGACACCGGAGTAACCCACTCTTTAGCCTCCTCTTGGAACGCACCTAGAGCATTGAAATACCCAACCTTAATCTTGCCCATCAGATTGCTCGGAGCATCGCCGGTCGCCGGAATGTCTTCAAAAGTAGTGAACTCACTCATACCAGTCGGTGAACCCACTGACCATTCCGCAGACACCACCAATGGTGCTAGGATGAACAATCCAATCGCCATCCACCTCCACGAAGAACGGTTTGAGTCGCCATAAGACGCCATCTTTCTTGTCATCATCTGTCATCCTTTCAATTGGAAACACTCTTACCACTTGCGCGTGAGCCCATCTCGCGCCAGTTTGCTCGATCAATGTCTTGAGAAATGAACTGAACGTGTCCATCTCCGAACAGGCAGTTCACGCCGCCAAGATGCAAACTTGAGGCGGTCAAGCACCCAAACGAAACTGTCCCATTGTTAAAGCAGCTGGGGCGATTCGGTGGAAGAATGTGCGTGTAAATTGCCTCTTCCATCCAGGTGATACCGAGCACATCAAAGGCGAGATAGCCAAATGAGAGCGGCTGAGGCGGAATCCCTTCACAAAAGTCTGCGAAGGTTTCGAGTTCCGTTGGCCCATCCATTGGGCTTGGTGCACGCCATTCAACTCGCATTCGATGCGTCGTGCTTTGATTAAATGTGTTGAGCTGTTCTGAAATGGCAATTGTCTGCGACAAACCATCGGTGATTTCGGACGCACTTGTTCCTTCGCTTCCTTTCCTCGGAAAGCGGATAAAGAAGCCATCGGATCCGTAGATTTGATATCCTGTCGTGAAATTGCCGCGGTAATTACTCCCCGCGGCGCCATCTGATCTTCGTATCGACTCTGAATCGCTGGGGCAAAGGTATTCGGGAAGCAGAGTCTGAACCGCCTCGCCGCGCTGTCCCGCTTGAATCAGCGAAAGCAGGTCTTTGTGGCCGAGATAGGGCAGTAGCTCCATCTGAAAAAACAACCCGGGAAACAGCTTCTTGTCAGCCTCGTGTTGATGCATTGCCACGCCAATCTGTCGCAGATTGTTTTGGCATTGAGAACGACGGGCTGCTTCGCGGGCATATTGAATCGCGGGCAGCAAAAGCGAAGCTAGGAGGCCAATTACGGCCAAGACGACCAGTAACTCGACAATCGTGAATCCAGAGCGGCGTGATTCCAAGGTGCGTTTGGAGCAATACATCTCATGAATCTCGCTGAAATCAAGCCGGCGGGTGGAATTGCGTGTGATGTGCGGCATCTTAGATGGGGGGGGGGGCGATATGCAATCCAAATGTTTTACCGCGCGCCGAATTTCTTCTGGTTTGCTGCAGTCGCGTCGTAAAGTCGCCGCCGCTTGTCGCATCGCGAGTATTCCACCCAGACCACAATAGCTGCCATAATGTTGAAGTCAGGATGCTCTGAAGATAATGATGTATCAAGCGCTAGAGCAGTGAACACAAAGTCTCAACCGCACTGCTTGAGATGTTGTCGTGAGCATTTGCGGTAGGCAACTCTGAATTGGAGTGTGAAAATACGTTGCGGATCGGTTCGGCAGAGTGGCACGGTCTGAATTTCTGTGAAGGGCGTGGTCTTCGTTGAGTCAGTCGCAAACTCAGTAATCTGGGAGCTGCTCTGGTCCGCGATCACTTTCACACACGACTCACTCTGTTCCAACGCACCTCCGATTTCTTCTGCCTCGGCGGTGACTTCGATAATCTACCGCCGCTTCACTCTCAGTCGCATCCCAGTCCCCCGAGTCTCGTCCCCTCCCATCCAGCAGGCGGTCTGGCAATGACCGCCTCCAACAGGCAGCCCTACTTCATGAGCCACTTCCAAACCGACTTCCCTCCCGCCGAGTTCGAGCTGCGTCGGCAGCAGGTGTTCGACTGCATCGGCTCGCGCGCCGTGGCGGTTGTCGCCGGAGCACCCGCGACCGGCGCGTTCGATCTGTTTCGGCAGACGAACGAGTTCTATTACCTCTGCGGCGTCGAGGTGCCTCATGCGTATCTGCGGCTCGACGGGTCGATGCGTTGGACGACGCTCTATCTGCCGCGACGCGATCCGAAGCACGAACAGAGCGAGGGGGCGCAGCTCAACGCCAGCGATCCCGAGACCGTGCGCAAGCTGACCGGCGTCGATGACGTGAAGCCGCTGGAGGCACTCGCCGCAGACCTGCCAGACGCGAAGAGTCTCTACGCGCCGCATGCTCCCGCCGAGGGACGCGAAGCCAGCCGCGACACGTTGCTGCACGCGAAGCATCTGCGCGACGCCGATCCGTGGGACGGTCGTCCTACCCTCGAAGAACGCTTTCAAAGCAAGCTGTCCGCCGTCTGTCCGCTGGCTGAGATCCACGATCTCTCACCGATCCTCGACCAACTGCGGCTCATCAAAAGTCATCGCGAGATCGAGCTGATGCGCCGCATCGGAAGGCTCACGGCGAAGGCCGTCGTCGGGGCGATGCAGATCACCCGACCGGGTCTCTTCGAGTTCGAGCTGGCCGCCGAGGCGGACTATCTCTATCTGCGCAGCGGAGCCTTCGGGCCGGGCTATCGTCCCATCGTCGCCAGCGGCACAAACATCTGGAACGCGCACTACTACCGCAACAACTGCGTCCTGCAGGCGGACGACCTGGTTCTGATGGACTACGCGCCGGATGTCGGCTGCTACACGAGCGACATCGGCCGCATGTGGCCCGTGAACGGCACGTACTCACCCGTCCAGCGCGAACTCTACGGCTTCGTCGTCGAGTACCAAAAAGTCCTGTTGAAGACGATCCGGGCGAAAGCTCTCACCTCCGATCTCGCCCGTGAAGCGGCCGACATCATCCGCCCCACCTGGTCCTCGTGGCCGTGGTCGAAGCCCGCCTATCGCGACGCCGCCCTGAAGATGATCGACAGCGAAGTCGCCTTCACGCACCCCGTCGGCATGTGTGTCCATGATGTCGGCCAATACAAAGCCCAACCACTGCAACCGGGCCTCGTCTTCGCCCTCGACCCGCAATTGTGGGTGCCGGAAGAACAACTCTACATCCGCGTCGAAGACACCCTCGTCATCACCCCCGACGGTGCCGAATCCCTCACCAAAGCCGCCACTCTCGAACTGGACGAGACTGAACGAATCGTGCAGAGTGGCCGGTGAATCGAATATTGCTCGTTCCCAAGCTCCAGCTTTTCCTCGTTCCCAAGCTCCAGCTTGGGAACGGCGGTCTTTTGAAGCTCCAGCTTCACGTCGTTCTTCTCGCCAAGCCGGAGCGTGGCGGGAGTGCGTTCCCAAGCTGGAGCTTGGGAACGAGGTAACGAGACCGAACGAATCGTGCTGAGTGGCCGAATGTAGATTCTTACGTTATCCGTCGTTTCCAATTACACACCGTGTTCCCGCCAGCGCCCCCCACTCAAAGGACTCGTCGTGTCTGACCGCATCATCATTCAGTGCCCGGGGTGCTCGGCAAAGTTGGCGATTTCGGATGCCAGTAAGCTGGGCAAGAAGATCAAGTGTTCAAAGTGTTCCGAGGTCTTCGTTGCGAGTGCGATGTCGAGCGGCTCGGCCAAAGCGAGCAAACCGACGAAGCCGGCTTCCAAGCTGAAGAAGTCCGACCAGGATGAGTTCGACCTCGACGACATGGAGATGGAAGATTTCTCCAATTCCGAGGACGAAGAGTTTGAATCGGAGGCACCGGCACGCTCCTCGAAGCGGAGTGGCAAGAAGGCCGGTGCGGTCAAAGGCAAGGCGAAGGGCAAAGGGAAGAAACAGTCTGACGGCAACTTGCCGCTCATGATTGGCGGCGCGGTTGCCGTGGTGTTGTTGATCGGTGGCGGCCTCTGGTTGCTGATGGGCGGAAAGAACGAACCCGTACCGGTGGCCCAACAAGCCGCGCCGCCGTCATCTGATCCCGCAGCAGCGAGTACTCCTGCCAGCTTCGCCGCCTCGTCCAATACCGTGACGGCTTCCCCTGCGAGTGTGGGCAAGTTCCCGCGCGCGATGACCGAGTTGCCCGATTGGTTGGTCAAGGACGCACCGTTCGATGTGAATCAGTTCTGGATCACCGTGCCACCGAGCGAGAATGCCGCGCCGCTGTACCTCGACGCACTCTACGAGTTCGTTCCCGAGATGGAAGCCTGTTTTGCACCCGAAGTTCGCTCGCAACGCACGGCAACGGCGAAGACTCGCCATGACCGCTCCCTGAAGTTGCAAATTCAGTGGTCCAACCCACAGCAACCGAAGGATGCGACGGAGCGCGACGCCGTCTTGCAGGAGCATGTCTCCCCCTTTCAGAAACTAGAGGAAGCTCAAAAGCGCCCTCAATGTGTGTTTGAAATCGGCTGGGACGCCCCTTCGTTTTTGCCGCCGATCCACGCTTTTCGTGAAGTTGTCCGGGTCGCGCAATTGCAGGTGGAACGCGACATTGAACGGGGCGACTTTGATTCCGTGCTGCGGATGACCAACCTCACACTGCGCCTCAGCCGTGACATACGTTCGAGAACACCGATGGTGATGCAAGATGTGGCGACGGCCCTTGAGTCGTTAATCATCTCGCAAATCTTGATCCCGGCGTTGAAATCCCCCGCGTTGAAAACGAGTCAATGCGATGATTTGCTGCGACAGTTCGTACTACATGAAGCCGCCGTCCGCAAAACGAATCTGTTTCTGACTGGGTTGCGCGGAGACTACATTTGGAAGCGCATGTTGCTGCATGACGTTCAACAGCAAACTGGGGAGTTTGCCGAGGCTCGCTTTCGAGAGGCGTTTGGCGTGTCTCACGAGACACGTGCCGCCGCCATGCTGACGGCACTCAATGGCACCAGCGACCAACTGAAAGCATTGGGAACTGAAACGCCAAACCCGCAGCTTTCTCTAATGTTCGACCTATTCTTGTCTGCGATGAAACCGGGAAATTACGACGCCGAAGTCTTGGCTCTCAAGGACAAGTATCAGGTCTTATCAAGCGCGATCACTGAACCGTATGCGGTCAGAAGCAAGGCGTTTGCACAGCTCCGCGAGAAATATCAAAAGGGGTTGCAGGCGCAATTGGCGGATGTGCAGATCCCTCCGCCGCCAAACACTCCTCCAGAGCAAGCGATGGCTCAAATGAAAGTTGCATTGGAAAAGAAGCTGGCTGCGGGAACATTACGCGGTCCATTCTTAGCGGCGTTTTTGATTAACGGCTCAAAACTTGAAAACGACATGGGGCAATCGGGCGCTGATGTGACACCAATGACACGCCTGGAAGGAGCCAAGTCGTTGGTGGCACTGCGACGCTGGTACGGCACACATGGCAATCCACCGCCCGATTTCGCCACGATGTGTCGTGAGGCGGGATTGACCGACCTCCCCCGCGACTATTTCAGCGATGGCCCGCTGCGCATGGTCACTTTCGCCGCCGAGACGCCAATCCAACATCGCTATCAGAAATATCTGAAAGCCATGGCAGGTGAAACGATTGTTTATTCCTTTGGCCCGGATGGAGTGGATGACAAGGCACTCAAGGACTGGGGCTACGTTGACCCCGGTGATTTCTTGTTTCGCATGGAGATTCCACAAAGCGAAATTCCGGCAACGCCTGCGCCACCAGCCACCCGCATCGTGATTCCGCAGTGACAACTCTGTTGAGTGCCGGGTGCCACTGGCGGGGGGCTTCGCCCGCCAGTGTTGAGGACGGCATGTCGCTCTGACCATCAAACTCGACGATTGCTCCCCGTCGAACGCACTGGCGGCCCAAGGCTGCCGCCAGTGGCACCCGCCGCCGCCGTGACTGGACCAAGAACAGGTCGGGCGGCAGACTTGTGCGGGGATTTCCTTCCGGGAAAGATCAACGGCGGCAAGCCAAAAGCGGAGTCGGGACACGCAGCGAACAGGGGCCTTTGTCATGTCAATTGTTCTCGCACCACCCACCTCAAATGTCGGCCTCGCGGACATTCCCTCGTCGGCCATCTGGCGACTGAGCGTCGAGCAGTACCACGCGATGATCGACGGGGACATCCTGCACAGCGGCGATCCGATAGAACTTCTCGAAGGGGTATTGGTGACAAAGATGACTCGCAATCCTCCGCATCGCATTGCACTGGCCCATCTCCACGATCTGTTGTTGATGCTCATCAACCGCGAATGGCAGGTGGAAACGCAAGAGGCAATCACGCTAGATGAGAGTGAACCCGAACCTGATCTTGCGGTGATTCGAGGTCGGGTTGATGACTATCCGGATCGCCATCCCGGTCCCGACGAGATTGGCCTCGTCGTCGAAGTGGCGGACTCCTCACTGTCGCAAGATCGAAGACTCAAGAAGCGGATCTATGCTCGCGCCGGGATCGTCGAGTACTGGATCGTGAACCTCATCGACGAGCAGATCGAGGTCTACTCCAACCCAACCGGCCCCGCCGATCAACTGAGTTATCAGCAGCGAACCGACTTCAAGCCGGGTGAATCCGTGCCAGTGAAACTCGGTGGTGTCGATCTGGGTGCGATTGCCGTTTCACAAGTGCTGCCGTCGTGAAGAAGCCAGCACCCTGCCTGTTTCTTCTCGTTCCCAAGCTAGAGCTTTCCTCGTTCCCAAGCTCCCGCTTGGGAACGGTGGTCTTCTGAAGCTCCAGCTTCACGTCGTTCTTCTCGCCAAGCCGGAGCTTGACGGGAGTGCGTTCCCAAGCTGGAGCTTGGGAACGAGGTCAAAGTTCGTCTTGGCTCATTCCCAGCAACTCCACTTCACCAGCCCTGAGTCCGCCGACCTGAAACGAACAAACCCCTGTTGTTACAGGGGTTTGTTCGTTTCGTTGCCGAGTCATGCGAACTTGGCGAGTTGCCCGACGAGGATTTGAACCTCGACCAAGTGAGTCAGAGTCACTCGTGCTACCGTTACACCATCAGGCAGAGATGCTTGGCTTGCGGAGCCGTGTCGCGGGTCGAGTCTAGGTTTTCGAGGCCGCGACTCGGGCTACGACAGCGTGCAAAGTATACTGGTCCCCCTCGTTTTGCCAATTCCGAACGGGGAGTTTTTCTGGCGTATCGGACATTCAGAGTTTGTG
>JAYVOX010000535.1:0-17289 GCA_043757695.1 Schlesneria sp. | reverse complement strand
AGTCTTCGAGGCCCACCGCTGTTGCGGATGGTTTGTCTGATCGGGTGGCTGAGGTGCGGTGGATGCGGAATGCTGGGATGTGTGGATTCGCAATGAGGTGACGTGAATGACTGGTGATGGTGGGCCTCGAAGACTCGACCCACCCTACAATGCAAGTGACGTAGGGCCGGTTCCACCGGCCGTTGTTTGGTGGATGCCAGATGTGAAATCTGACCGGTACAACCGGCCCTACTCGGCTCGATCTACCCTACAAGTGTGAGTTGAGCGTTGCGGGGTCAGGTGGTTCAAAGTTCATTTTTCGCCGGGTGGGTTGTGATAAGTTTCGTAAGCGGTGTCACGGCGAAAAATGAACTTTGAACCACCTGACCCCTGGCTTTGTTGGAGGAGGGGGAGTTGTCATGACCCGCAGCGCTCGTTGGTCGATCGCGAATGTGCATGACGCGGGATGGTGGACCTCGAAGACTCGCCCCACCCAGCATTTGCTCCGCCGAATTCTCACATCAGTTTGGCAACGATTCTGTGGCGAGTTACGATCACAACGGAAATCGGCGTCTTGTTCACAAACAGCGGAAATGAAGCATGGCGATCACTCTGGCTCAATTGGAGCGGCGGCTCAACAAGATTGAGGGGGAGCTGCGCGAACTCAAGGCCCCCCAAACCACGGCAGAGGAACAGTCGCCTTGGTATGACCAAATCGTAGGACTGTTCGACGACGATCCCGGCTTTGATGACATGGTTCGTCGTGGCAAGGAAATTCGTGAGCAGGATCGAGCTCCTCGTCCAAAACAGACCCGTCGTGCCTCATCGCGAAAGGGGAGTCGTTGATTGTCCTACCTCCTGGATACTGACCATCTGACGTTGCTCCAGAAGCGATCACCGCTGACAGACACTCTTCATCGCCGCATCCAGCGCGTCTCGCCAGATGACATCGCCGTCACCATCATCAGCTACCAAGAGCAGGTGCTCGGTTGGCTGTCCGATCTGAACTCCGCCCGTTCCGATGTAAAAATCGTTGAGTGCTACCAACGACTCGAACGGGTGCGAACCAGCTTTCAGAAGATGAACGTCCTGCTGTTCGATATCGACTCTCAGGCAATGTTCAAATCCCTTCGGCCAAAATGCCGAACGATGGGAACATTGGATTTGCGAATCGCCAGCATCGCACTGGCAACCGACGCCATCCTGCTCACCCGGAACGTGGTTGACTTTGAGCGAGTGCCAGGGTTGCAGTTCGAGAATTGGGTGGATTCTTGAGTCCCGATCAATACGAAAACATTCGGGATATCCCGAAAGCCAACTATGAAACTGGTTCTCTCTTCCGCTGCTAAGGCTTCCCGAGAACGAGCGTTGCTGCCCCCTCGGTTAGAAAGATCGGGGTCAGGCACTTCGGAAATTCGGAATTGGCCACGTTGGGTTCCGATCACCTTCCAGACCCACCTCGGCCAATTCCGAATTTCCGAAGTGCCTGACCCCTGATGAACCCCAGAGTCTTCTCAGCGCCTTTGGGAGTGCTGTGGCTGGACGCAGCTTTGGAATTTTGGGCGCAGCCCTTTTGTCCGTGGTTAACCGCGATCGGACATGTGGTGGAAGTTGATCCTGAGTGCGGTTGTCACTGCTGCAGATCGTCGCGAGTCGGCGTATCCCGTGCGGTGTGCCAGACTCGGAGGAGCTGGACCGTTTGCCGTTCGATGCGAAACAGCAGCCGATACATCCCGCGACGCTTGCCGAACAGAAGTTCGCGAATCTCGCCGCCGATCTCTTCCGATTCGTCCACCATTCGGCAGCGATCGGGATTGGTTTCCAGAGTTTCGAGGCGTGCCATCAATGATGACAGCCAGGCGGCTCCGGCTACCATCGCTCGCTAAGACGCGAACCAGCGAAGCACGCTTTCGACATCCGCTTCCGCCGTGTTGGTCAATCGGACTTGGTAGCGCACGATCACTGTTCCGCGATGGCGATGTTGTATTTCCTGGCCAACGCTCGGAGAGCGGCTCGCGCCGGTTTGGTTCGCCCCGCCTCGACATCCGCCAGTCCTGCTCGGATGGCAGCGACGGTCTCCGCCCGGTCGGCTTGAGCCGCTCGCTCCGCCAGTCGCTGATAGGCCACCGCATCTTGCACGACGACTTCCGCCTTGCCGTTCACGGTCAGCACGACCGGCTCGCCAGTCTTGTGCAGTCGCCGGAGCATCGTGGCCGACTCTCGCTTAAACGTGGTCAGCGATTCGATTCCATTTTCCAAGTTCACCATGTTATTCCTTTCGCACGTAATTCAATGCGAATCAGATGCTACTCAAAACCGGCGTTCGGCGCAAGTGCGGTTTACGAATTGTGGACTCCGATCACCCGCCCTACGATGCGTTCGATGAGGACTGCGCCGTCTGCTGTGGTCTTGGCGGTCGGTTCGTCGGTCTCTTGAATCCACGGGACGCAGTGGCGGGCGGTGCCTTGGAAGAGACGGGTGTTGGGGCGGTGTGGCCCTGCTTGACGCATCAACGGAGATGAGGTGTTCCACACCGCGCAACCGATTGACTTCGATGAGTGGGTGTCAGGAAAAGCTGCTGACAGTCCAGAATCGTTGACGGGTGTCGTCTGTCCTGCTCGAATCACCACGGATCGCGATTGAGAGTCCGCGGTGAAGGGGAAATGCCGTGCAAAAAGAAAAAGTCTTGGCGGTCCTGCAAAAGCTGCCCGAAGAAATCGATGTCGATGCGCTGACCGAGCGGCTGTATGTGCTGCAAAAAATTGATGACGCCGAAAAGGAGATCGCTGCGGGCAAGGGTATTCCTCAAGACGAGGTTCGGCGGAGACTCACGAAATGGCTCGCGTGATCTGGGCTCCCAAGGCACTCGCCGATCTGGAGGCGTTGTTGGAATACATCGCTCGCGATGCCCCGGTTACGGCAACGCCGATTCGGTCAAAGGCTGCTCGACCGCGTGGAATCGTTGGCCGATTTTCTCGACTCTGGCAGCTTCGTCCCGGAAGATGAGTCACAGACGTACCGCGAAGTGTTTCTAGGCAGCTACCGGATCATCTTCCGCACGGAACGGAACTTGGTGTTCGTCGTCGCCGTTCATCACGGGGCGCGCCTCTTGAACGCGGGTGAATTGACGTAACCCCGCACACGGCCTTAGTGGGTCATCTCACGACAAGAGACAACCATCATGCAAATCCTCATCACTTCCACTCTCGAAGCTTCGAGGGCGGTGTCGCTTGTCGAGCGAGGCATCGTGCGCGTAGGACGCGGGGGGGAGTGTGAGGTTCGGCTCGATGATCCGACGGCATCTCGGTGTCATGCGGAGTTGCGAGGCGATTCCGGGCGCGTGTGGCTCAAGGATTTGAACAGCCGGTTTGGGACATTCGTCAACGGCGTGAAGACGGCCGAGTGCGAGTTGCGGCCGGGCGACGCGGTTCGCATCGGGGAGACGACGTTGCGTTTGCAAGACGGTGCGATGGAAATTCGGACAACGATTGCGCCGACCGGTGATCGTAGGATGGGCACTCCTGCCTGTCCGGGTTTGGTTGGCGATGACGATGAGAACAAGAAGACCCCTCACCCCGGCCCTCTCCCCGCAAAGCCGGGGCGAGGGGACAAGAGAGGAAGCGAAGACCAGGCGGACGGGCAGGAGTGCCCATCCTCCGAGTACCAATCCTTCAACACGGCTGACCCACGGCGATTGGTGGGGCGGCGGTTTGGTCGGTTCGATGTGAGGTCACTGGTGGCGGAGACGGACAGCGGCGCGATGCTGAGGGCGTTGGACGACCACTTGCGGGTCGAGGTGGCTCTCAAGGTGTTTCGGCCCGAGACGATGAAGGACTCGGCGGCGGTGGCTCGGTTTCGGCGGGCGGCTGCGACGATGATGCCGCTCACGCATCCGCATCTGGTCGAGTTGTTCGATGTTGGCGAGGAACCGTTTGCTGGGGAGAAAGATAGGGGGCTGTGCTGGGTGGCCAGTGAATGGATCGAGGGGGAGAACGCCGAGCAGATGATTCGGCGGATTGGTGTCGCGGGGATGCTCGATTGGCGGCCGTCGCTCAAAGTGGCGATGCACGTCGCGCGGGCGTTGGACTTCGCGGCGCAGCATCAGATCGTGCATCGCAACCTCGCGCCGCGACGCATTCTGGTTCGGAAAAGCGATGGCGTGGTAAAGCTCGGCGGACTGGGACTGGCCAAGTCGCTCGATGACGATGCGTCGGCGAAGGTCACGCGCGCGGGTGAGATCGTTGGCGAGTTGGCCTACTGTTCACCGGAGCAAGTCGGCGGCAAGCGGCTCGATGCGCGATCCGATCTCTACAATCTCGGTGCGACGGTCTATGCGCTGCTGACCGGACGGCCTCCCTGTGAAGGGCGTTCGTTTCACGAGACGCTCGACAAGATTCAGACGCAGCGTCCCGAACCGCCCACGAAGTTTCATCTCGCCGTCCCCGCGCAGCTCGAAGGGATCGTGATGCGACTCTTGGAGAAGCGGCCCGATGATCGCTTTGCCAACTCCGGTCAATTGCGGGCGGACTTGGACCGCGCGGCGAAGTATCTCGGCGAGACCGCGCTGCTTGATGAATGATCGCGTGCCTCGCCCCGTCTCCCCTGCATTGCGGCTCATCCGCGTCAAGACTGAGATCACTCGACAGCGGGGAATAGGCGGTCTTCAGTATTGGCGTCAGATCGCCATTGCCGTCCGATCGCCGGGGTTTGCGACCGACGCCGCCTGATCGTGTGCCTTTGGCGGTGCAATCCTCTCAAACGGTTTGACCAGTCCGGGAAATTTGGCGACTTCGCGTGCATCCATCTGTGGTCTCGTGCCATAATTCGGAAGCTGGATGACTTGAGTCGAGCCTTCCGATTGCGTAATGGCTTCCACTCCCAGACCATTCCCTCCTGCAGGAGCCTCCCGCATGACTCGCTTGTTTACTGCCATCCTTCTTGGGGCGCCCCTCTTTTTGTCCGTCGATTCGTCGCTCGCCCTTGCTCAGCCGCCAGCGACGGTAGCCCCCGCTGTGCCGTCCAAGTTCGATGCCGCCGTCACGGGCGCGAAGAAGGTCGAGGGGCTCTGGACGATCTATTACAAGGACCAGCAAATCCTCGTCGATCTCAAGCAGATGCAGCTTGGGCAAGACTTCTTGATGCTCAGTTCGATCGCGCGCGGCGTGAGTCAGGGACAGGTACTCGGTGGCATGACGTGGGGCGACGAAGTGTTGTGGTCGTTCCGCAAAGTCGGTGAGAAGGTTCACGTTCTGCGTCGCAACGTGAAGTTCAAAGCGCGACCGGGGAGTCCCGAAGCGAACGCCGTGAAGCTGGCTTACAACGATAGCGTGCTCTATTCGCTGCCGATCGTGACCGACACGCCGGGGGGACACCTCGTCGATATGACGCGCGTGTTTCTCAGCGATGACGAGCAGATTGGAAAGATGATCGGTGCCAGCTTTGCTTCCGATCGCAGCACGGTCGGAAATTTGAAGGCGTTCAAGCAGAACGTGGAACTCGACATCAACGCCGTCTACGCCGGACAGACCGACTCCGACACCGTCGCCGATCCGCGCGGGATGCAAGTCACCGTTCACTACAGCATCAGTCAGTTGCCACAAACCGCTTACAAGCCGCGCAAGGCCGATGATCGCGTCGGCTACTTCCTCACTGTGGCGAAGGACTTTACCGACAACAGTGACGATCAGAACTTCGTCCGCTACATCAACCGTTGGGATTTGCAGAAGCTCGACCCGGCGGCCAAGGTCTCCCCCCCGAAGAAGGCGATCATCTTCCACATGGAGAAGACGGTCCCGGTCAACCTGCGACCGATCGTGCGTGCGGGGATTGAGGAGTGGAATAAGGCGTTCAACAAGCTCGGCTTCGACAACGCAGTCGAAGTGCGTCAACAAGGCGACGAAGACACGTGGGATCCGGAAGACGTGAACTACAACACGTTTCGTTGGATTACCGCCGAAGCAGGATTCGCGATGGGCCCTTCTCGCGTGAACCCACTCACCGGGCAAATCCTCGACGCCGACATCATCTTCGACGCCAGCTTCCTCCGATCGTGGAAGGCGAGCTACGAGAACTTCACGCCAGCCGCCGTTGCCGCGTTGCTCGACATCGAGCAGCCCGTGCTGACCAAGGGACCAGCACTGTTCGGCCCACAACGGCAGCGTCATGCCGACTGCCGCTTGAACGAAGGGATGCAGCACCAGAGCAGCCTCGCAGGAGCCGTCTTCGCCGCGCAAGGACTCACCGCCAAACGAGGTGAGTTGCCCGAAGAGTTTCTGCAACAGGCGCTCAAGGAAGTCGTCATGCACGAGGTCGGGCATACGCTTGGCCTGCGTCACAACTTCCGCGCGAGTGCTTGGAAGACGCTGGCCGAAATGGAAGACCCCGCCAAGGCCAATGAGCCGACCGTAGGGAGCGTGATGGATTACCTGCCGGTCAACATTGTCGCGGCTGGAACGAAGCAACCCGCTTACTACACGACGACGATCGGTCCCTACGATCATTGGGCGATCGAGTACGGCTACAAAATCGTGGCCGGTGACGAGAACGCGGAACTCGCCAAGATCGCCATGCGCAGCGGTGAACCGGGTCTCGACTATTCGACCGACGAAGACACCGAAGCCAATGATCCCGATCCACTCTCAAACCGCTTCGACTTCAGCAAGGACCCGATCGCTCACGCGCAACGCCAGATGGCCCTCGTCAACGGACTGCTTCCGAAGTTGCTCGAACGGACGGTTGAGAACGGCGAAGGCTATCAACGCGCTCGACAAGCGTTCGGAGTGCTGATCGCTGAGTACTACAAGTCGGCGCAGTTCGTCGCGCGCTTCATCGGTGGCGTGATGGTCCATCGCGATCACAAGGGAGACAACCAAGCCCGGCCTCCATTCAAGCTGGTCGAGGCCGCACAACAGCGAGCCGCCTTGAAGCAACTTGCCGAGCAAGCCTTCACCGTTCCCAAGTACGACCCCGCGTCGCTCAACTCGCTGGCGGGCACTCGTTGGCGTCATTGGGGAGTTCAAGAACTGAGCCGAATTGATTATCCGATCCATACGCAGATCGCTCAGTTCCAAGACGCGATCCTGTCACGCACGCTGAGCCATCTCACGCTGAACCGCATCCAAGACGGCGAAGCCAAGGCGGCACCGGGCGAAGACGCTTACACTTTGCCCGAACACTTGAAAGCGGTGATGGACTCGATCTACTCCGAACTGGCCGCTCCGCCAGCAGGTGAGTTCAACAACCGGTTGCCTTACATCAACAGCTTCCGTCGCGCGCTCCAGCGATCGGCATTGAAGAAGTTCGGCGACATCGTCGCCAAGCCCCGCACAGGCCAACCGGAAGATGCCCGAGTCCTCTCGCGCATGTATCTCACAGACCTTGCCGCGAAGATTGATGCGGCTCTCGCCAAAGCGGACCTCAAGCTCGACGACTACACGCGTGCACATCTCACCGACTCGCGACTCCGCATCAAGCAAATCCTTGAAGCCGAATCGGAAGACTTCGGTAAGCCGACCGGTGGCGGTGGGGGAAGCTTCCTGATCTTCGGAGCGGAAGCCGAACCGCGAACTCGCAACCTCGAACCGGCCGCTCCCGAACTGCCGTGAGGGAGAGGCGAGAACGGAAGGCCGAGTGACGAGAGCCAGAATTTGAAACTCTGCGAATGAATGGCAGTGATCATCACAGACTCGACCGCTCGCAAGGCAAATCAACAAGGGCCGCAGGAGAACGAACACTCGCTCCCCTGCGGCCCGTTTTGTTTTTTCGGCTCTCCGCCATTCGTGTTGATTCTTGTGGCACATCAGCCGCAGGGCCAACAGGTATGGCGGAGAGCCGTTTTTTCACTCCCAAGTTTCAGCTTGGGAACGCACTCGACAACCGGAAGGAGTGGCACGCCCAGTCTCGTAGGTAGGCATTGCCCACCGTACTTCGTTCGACCCAAAACAACAGGCGTCCCGCAATGCTTGTTGGACTCGCGGCACTCGGCGAGGAGCAAGCCGGTTCACGCGGCTTCCATCGAGATCATTCCGCGCTGCCCGGTTCGATCCCGGCGGCTCGCATTTGTTGCTGGAGTCGCTCCACCGACTGTCGAGCAGATTCCAGCTCGATGTGATTGCGATCGGCTCGCTCTCGTTCCGCTTCTGCGCGCGTCCGTTCCTGCTCAGCTCGTGTGCGTTCCTGCTCAGCTCGTGTGTGTTCCCTCTCGGCCCGCTGGCCTTCCTTCTCAGCCCGCTGTCGCTCCAACTCAGCCTGCTCGCAGACTTCGAGGTACGTGGCAAACGGACGGCCGTCGGGGCGGCGGAGGACGAGTACTTCGCCTCCCATCTCGAAGCGAATGCCCAAACGCGGACTGGTCCAACCGCTCATCTCGTCGATCACTCGCAGTGAACCGTTGTCACGGATGTAGCCCGTCAGTTCGATCTTGTCCGGGTCGTAGATGTAGTACTCATCGACGCCGTAGCGATCATAGAACTGGAACTTGGCAATCAGGTCCGCCAGCCGATTTCCTGGCGACAAGACCTCAAACACGACCTGCGGCGCGATCCCCGCTTCGTCCCACTGCCGGTACGATCCGCGATATCCCTTGGGACGACCGAACGCCACCATCGTGTCGGGAGCCGATCGAATTCGGTTGTTCCCCTCGACCGGATACCACAGCAAATCGCCCGCGACGAAGACCAGCGGGTCGTCGCGAAAGAGGTCGTCCAAGTTGCCCTGAATCGTCGTGATCCAACGAAATTGCAGCGTGTTGTCGGACATGGGCATTCCATCTGAATCGGGGTAGACGACCTTGGCGGAAATGGGCTCGATGATCGTGGTACTCATGAGAACTCCTTCGGGCGAGCAAGCGGGCAATGGGGCGGATTCTATCGAGCCGTGAGTCAGAATCGAGGTCGAGTTGGCTCTTCCGTAGCACAGGCTGCGAGCTTGTGCGTGTTTCATGTTTCAAACCAACATCGAGATGTCGGGCACCGTTAGAAGTGAAGACGCGCAAGCTGGCAGCCTGTGCTACGAGACGCAGCCAACTACTTCACGTTCATTCCGAGGTTCTTCACGAGGAACGCCCATAGGTCGGCGGTTTCTTCGATGAGCTTCGCGGTCGGCTTGCCTGCGCCGTGACCGGCTCGGGTTTCGATGCGGATCAGGGTCGGAGCGTCTCCCGTGTGATGCTCTTGCAGACGCGCGGCAAACTTGAAGCTGTGGCCGGGGACGACTCGATCGTCGGTGTCGGCGGTCGTCACGAGCGTCGCCGGGTACTGCGTGTTCGGCTTGAGATTGTGGTACGGCGAGTAGGCGAGAAGAGCCTTGAACTCGTCGGCGTTGTCCGCGCTGCCGTAGTCGTCCACCCAGAAGCGGCCGGCGGTGAACTTGTGGAAGCGGAGCATGTCCATCACGCCGACGGCGGGCAGGCACGCGCCGAACAGTTCGGGACGCTGAGTCATGCACGCACCGACCAGCAGCCCGCCGTTGCTTCCTCCCTGAATCGCCAGCTTCTTCGGGCTGGTGTATTTGTTCGCGATCAACCACTCGGCGGCGGCGATGAAGTCGTCGAAGACGTTTTGCTTCTGGAGCTTCGTTCCGGCCTTGTGCCATTCCTCACCGTACTCGCCCCCGCCGCGCAGGTTGGCGACGGCGAGGACTCCGCCCAGCTCCAGCCACGCGACGCGAGCGACCGAGAAACTCGGCGTCAGCGGGATCGAAAAGCCGCCGTAGGCGTAGAGCAGCGTCGGGTTCGAGCCGTCGAGTTTGATCCCCTTCTTGTACGTCAGGAACATCGGAACCTTCGTGTCATCCTTGCTCGAATAGAAGACCTGCTGGACCTCGTAGTCGTCCGAGTTGAACTTCACCTTCGCCTGTCGCAGCAACTTGCTTTCGCCGGTGAGCAGGTCGTAACGGAAGATTGATGGCGGCGTCGCGAAGCTGGAGAACGAGTAGAAGGTCTCGGTGTCGGTTCGCTTGCCGCCGAAGCCCGCCGCCGTGCCGATGCCGGGGAACGCGACTTCGCGCACGAATTTGCCATCGACGGCGTGCAGCTTGACCTGTGTCTTCGCGTCCTTCAGATACGTGAGGACGAACTGGTTGCCAACAAGGTCGGCGTTGATGAGCGTTTCGGTGGACTGAGGGATGATTTCGCGGATGCGCGGCAGCGGGCGGCTCGCCTGCGGCTCGTGCTTTTCACTCGTTTTCTTTTCGTCAGAGTCGTTGGTTGATCGCGCTTCCTGTCGCGGAGCGACAGGGCTACCTTGCGAGATGTCGATCGCGACGATCCGCTTCCTCGGCGCTTCGAGATCCGTCACAAAGTAGAACGTCGTCCCGTCGTTGCCGATGAACGAGTACTCGTGATCGAAGTTCTCGATCAGATCGATCGGCATGCCGTAGGGCTCGGTCAGGTCTTTATAGAGGACTCGATATTTGTCGTCGGTCCCCTTCCAAATGTTGATGACGAGATAGCGTCCATCTTCCGAGACCTTCAGTCCGAAGCCCCACGTCGGTTCATCGGGCCGCTTGTAGGCGAGTACGTCCTCGGCTTGAGCCGTCCCGACGCGGTGATAGTAGACCTTCTGATTGAGGTTCGTTTTCAGGAACGCCGCGCCTGCCGGCGGCTCGTCGTAGCGACAGTAGAAGAAGCCTTTGTTGTCGGGCGTCCACGAGGCTCCGCTGAACTTGACCCAGCGCAGCTCATCGGTCAGCAGGCGATTGGTCTCGACCTCGATGATCCGCCACGTGTTCCAGTCGGACCCGGCGTCGGCGACGCTGTAAGCAACATAGCGCCCGTCGTCGCTGAACGATGTCGCGCCGAGAGCCACCGTCCCATCCTTCGCCCACGCATTGGGATCGATAAGAACCGTCGGTTCGCCGTTCAGAGAGTCCATTTTGTAGAGGACCGACTGATTCTGAAGGCCGTCATTCTTGACGTAGAAGTAGCGGCGACCCGCCTTGAACGGCGGGCCGTACTTTTCGTAGTTCCACAGTTCCGTGAGCCGCGCCTTGATCGCCTCGCGCTGCGGGATCGAGGCGAGATACGCGGCAGTCTCCTTGTTTTTCGCAGCCACCCACTCGGCGACGTCCTTCGATTCGCGAACGTCCTCTTCTAGCCAGCGATAAGGATCGGCCACCTTCACGCCATGCAGTTCGTCCACATGGTCGATCTTCTTCGTCGGCGAGTAGGTCATGCGATCTCCAGCAGCCACGAGGCCGAACGTCAGCAAAAAACAGGCGAATCCCAACAACATCGGCTTCATTGTGGTGAGTCCTCATCCACAGGTGTGATTATCGTCGTCGAGTGTTCGTCTTTGCCTGTTTCGGCGGCGAGTCGCTTCCGCACTTCCGCCACCGTGCCGAGCCGTTTGGCGGTTCCCAACAGGATGCCGAGTTGATGCAGTTGAGCCACCTCACGCAACCGTTGGTCGATGGCCTCGGGTGACATGTCCACATTGCGCGGGGGAAACTTAGGAATTGGAATCATCGGGCCAGAGTCCCAGTCGTTTGAGGTCCAGAATGTCTTGCGGTCGTCCGGCAATGCTCTTCATGACATACAGTCCGGCCGGTGATACGACCTGCATGCGATTTCCGAGAAACTCGAAGTACTCACGCGATTCAAATGCCTGCCGCAGTGGCGCGTTGACCAGCAGCAGATCAAGCGTCACCAGTTCTTTCTCGATCACTTTGGAAACGCGAAAGATGTCACGTTCGATTTTCTCGCCCGCTCCCATCGGCAGGATACCACCATCCAAGATGAATCCCTTCTTGCGAATCAACTCCAAGATGGCATTGAGGTCTTCTCGTTGAATCAGCAGATCGATGTCCTTCGTGAAACGAGGCAGACCATGAACCGCCATCGCCATGCCGCCGCAAACGGCATAGTCGATCTTCGCCCGCTCCAAAGCGATGACGATGGCAACAAGTTCGTCGAAGAGGTTGACCACGGTGACAGAATCCGGCGGTGATAGGCGGTGCGGAACAACGATCAGTTCAACAAAGTTCTACTCGCGTCGCCCAAGATGCCGCAACGAAGCCGCCCTCGCCGCGCGCCCACTACCGGCACAGCACCCAGCGGCGGAGTTGCGTTGAGCTGTTCGAGCAACAGGTGGCAGTGTCGTGCCACATCCGCTGGCACCAGGTCAGGTTGGCGGGCGCGGGCGGTTCGGCGGCCTTCAGGGCGAAGCGGCCTCCGTCGGTGTAGAGGTTTGCTTTCTCCAGCCCTTCCAGCAGGCTGCCCGGTGAGACGCGCGCGGGGTTGTTCGCGCGAATCAACTGCGCTGCCATTAGAGCGTCGGTTGTGTACTCGGCGCAGTGCAGGCCGTCGCACCGCTGGCCGGTGAGGTGATGCTTGATTGCGTACTTGCGGCCGAGCTGTCCGTTGAGATGCGCCTCGTAAGCCGTGGCTCGTTCGGTGGTGAGCGGCATCGCGGGATGAACGACGTGAATCTGTGTGGGCGTTTGCAGACAAAGGTACTCGTCGAGCGAGGTCTTTCTCACGCCGGGGCCGTTCATGCTGTCGTACACGGTGACCTGGCCGTCCTTCACGACGACTCCGCCCACATGCGTGTAGGAACTCGCCGAAAAGATTTTGACCGCCAGACAATCCCCCTGACTGAAGATCAGCGAACCGGTTTGCAGGCTCTGCTTCAACTCGGCGAGCACCTCGGGCGAGGCACTGCGCACTTCGAGACCAGCCTCGGGACCACTCGCCAACACACAGACAACAAGCAGCGACCACATGGAAAATCTCCTGCGAGGGGATGGCAGACGGATTGGTCAGACGACCATTGTGGCGGCCCGAACGCGGCAATCAACTCGACGGATCATTTCACACAAGGAGCGTCCCCCTTGACCGGCAGGACTTCGTTCGTGAGCCTACGTCTTGCCAAGGCGTACACGCTGTCGATGCCGAAGTCGACCTTGACCGGCAGGACTTCGTTCGTGAGCCTACGTCCGCCGGAACATATGCTCGCGATGCTGCCTCGACAGGCTTTAGCGCGGCTCCACCTGACCCCGCACACACACCTTCCCTCGGAGCGTTCGACCCATGAAGAGTTTCTCGTCTCTCCTACTGCTTCTCACCGCCGTCTTCGTAACGTCACCCCTCGAGGCGGCGCATCCGTTCCTGTGCTGCGACCACAACGGCGGCAAGGTTTGTGTCGTCTCCGCCGAGGGCGCGATCAAGTGGGAGTATGCCTGCAAGGCTCCTCAGGATTGCTGGCGATTGGCCAACGGCAACTATCTCTTCTGCTTCTTCAGCGGCGCGATCGAGATCACGCCAGCCAAGCAGATCGTGTGGGAGTACAAGGCTCCCGAGCAGGCCGAAGTCCACGCCTGCCAGCCGCTCGCCGAAGGCCGAGTCCTCATCTGCGAATGCGGGACGAGCCGACTGGTCGAAGTGGATCGCGCGGGAAAGATCGCCAAAGAGATCAAGCTCACGACGACGCCCGACGTGAAGACTCACAACCAGTTCCGTGGCGCAAGAAAGACCAAGAACGGACACTATCTCGTCTGCTTCAAGGGCGAGGGCAAAGTCGTCGAGTTGGACGGTGACAGTCGCGTGTTGCGAGCGATCAAAGTCCCCGGTGACCCGCACGAAGTGGTGGCTCTGCCGGACGGACACCTGCTCATCACCTGCGGCGACGGCCACAAAGTCATCGAACTGGATTCCGACGAGAAAGTCGTCTGGGAACTCAACGAGAACGATCTCCCCGGCAACCCACTGCGACTGATGGCCGGGTGCCAGCGACTGTCGAACGGCAACACCGCCTTCTGCAACTACCTCGGCCACGGCCACATCGGCCAGCAACCGCAGTGCTTCGAGGTGACCCGCGACAAGCAAGTCGTCTGGCAGTTCGACGACCACGCCCATTTCAAGACAATCAACCAAATCTTCCTGCTCGACCAGAAAACCGAAGCAATTCGCTGAGGTGAGACCTTTCCACTTGGATACTGGAATTAGTCCAAGCTGAGTCTTTCCGAGCGGTGGACGTAAGTCCTCCGGTTCTTGGAGCGAAGAGCCGCAGGACTTACGCCCACCGCTCGGAAATGTGTCATTCATGCCCGCGCCAGTCCTCAACGTCTCACCCAAGACCGCATCTCACTTGCCGCTGGTGAAACTCTGCGAGGCCAGGCCGAACAGCGCTCCCTCCAGCAGGTGGCGTTCGAAGAACGCGGCGATCGCTTCGAGCGGCGTGTACTGCAACAGGATGAAGTCGCCCGGCTGGATGGTGATGCGTTCGGACATGTCGGTGCGAGCGCGATAGAGATCGATCTTGATTGGCACTTCGCCGCCATCGGGCAGTTTGCGAAGCACGATCACGGTACTGGGGCTGATCGACACGTCGTTGTTCAACGCCGAGAGACCTCCGACAACGCGACTCGCGCCGGCGCTGCCACGCGCCGTGGCGAGCGACAGTGCTTGCAGGATGTCCAAGTCGTAATCGCGCGGCAGCGTGTACTGGCCTCCTCCGAGCAAACCACCGGTAAAGAAGACTTCGGTATCGCGTGACTCGATGAACACGATGTCGCCATCCTGCAGGATGACATCTTCCTCGCGAATGTCGGCGGTCTCACCGGGACCCAGCCGAATCGGAATGCGAATCACATGACGACCATCGACATCGAGATTGGACAGCACGCTATGCCCCATCTCGATCGGAACTTCTTGAACCGGATAAGCGCCAGCCCCCGGCATGTGGATTGGCCATTGAGGAGTTGGCTGGGCGAGCGGCATGGCATAGTCGAGCATCCCGCCGGGCTGAGGCCCTGATGTCAGCGGTTGCCTTGATGGTGTCGTCAACGGAGACGTGAGCATTCTTTGCTGGAACGCGTCTTGACTGACTGCGTCCGTCGTGGGGTCCGCGTACGGCTCGTTCCCGTACTGATCGTTGTGGAGACCGGGCTGCCACAGCGATCCGGGTTGCGATGGAAGCGGCCTCTGTTGAGCGGGATTCGCCTGCGGTGACAGCTGCATTTGCGGGGGCATCTGTCGCGCGGGGACGGTTTGATACGGCAGATCTCGCTGCATGGAATAGTCGCCCGACAGAGTCTGATCGCCGCGGCTCTGCGGTAGGTTCGGCATGAAACTCGGTTGGCCCATCGGCTCACCGCTTCCACTCTGTGACTGAGGCCGCATCGAGCTTGGCTGAGGTCCTCCAAACTGAGTTGATCCCGACGGGGTTGATCCCGATGGGAGCGGTTGCCGCGAGGCCATCTGCGGTGACCACGCATCGTGATTCATCAACTGCACCGCGCGCGATTCGGCGTTCGGATCACCGTGACGATTGGTGCGGCGTGGTGTTCCCCAAGCGGCAGCTTGCTCGACGCGCGAGACGCGTTCGTGCTCCATCGCGTCTGCCCCGCCGGATCCGTTGCGCGATGGCCGAGCCGTGTGCGAAGCCGTTCCTTGCTCGTCTCCGGATCCCGTCCAGTTGGCATGTTGGATCGAGCGTCGCCGAACCAGCGGAACATCGTCGGCCTGACGAACGACCGCCTGTCGAACGTCACCATATTGAACGCCGCCATTTTGAGTATCGCCGTATTGACCATCACCATCGCGAGCGTCCCTTGGACGACTGTCAACTGGGTCATCAGCCCGCTCGCCCGAGAAGCCGTGTTGAGCCGCGAAGTCCGTCTCGGGAAGTCGCATCGGCTCGTGAAGCGATCCGGCGAAGTTGGCAATCCGTTCTGGCGATCCATCGTGATAAGCCATACCACCAGCCGCGCCGCGTCGCGATACCGTCGCTCCCGAGTAGTAAGCGGCCTCTGCGTTGAGCGGACTTGAGTGCCAGTACGACGAACCATTCGCCTCGGACTGGCCGCGTACGACAGGTGTCGCTCGCTTCGCTTCACGCGGTAACAGCAACGCGGGGTTGAAATCGGTTGGCCATTGCGGATCCAGCGTCCCACCGACGCGAGGACCTCGACGACGAATGACGTAGACCGCTGGCTCCGCATCCAGCCCGGGCAGTCCATCGGTCGCAGTGAGCGCGTTGAGAACATCGTTGCTATAGGCGGGAAGGCTAACGAGCTTGCCCGAGCCGCGCTTCACGAGTCCCAGATTGACCAATCCCGCCGCCGCATTGGCCAGCGGCTCGTTGCGCGAGTCCTGTCGAATCACGAGGACGCGATAATGTCGTGGCCGCTGCAGGCTGACCTGCACGCGAAAGTTCTGCGGATGAATGATCTGTTTAGGCGACAAGTATGCCTGCTTGACGCGCTGTTCGGCTTGGGCCACCGACAGTCCACGCACAGAGATCGAACCGACGGTGGGCAGCGAGATCGTGCCGTCTTCTCGCACGGGGAATGGCAATCCGAATGTCGCCGGACCTTCGTTGTTCAGCGGGAAGTGAACCGGTGGTGGATCAGTTGATTTGCCGATTTCGCCTTCTACATAAACCGCCAAGACATCACCCGAATCGACCAGATAATTTGCCGGGGGCTTCTGACTCAGCAACGAAAAGTCGATCGACCGCTTGCCGCTCCGTTCACCGACCTTCAAATCGGCTGGCAGATAGCGGGCGGGAACGCCCTCCATCGGATGGAAGGCCGCGCAGCCCGTCAGTGTCCCCACCAACAGGGACAGCCCGACAAACAGCCTTCGTGAAGTTGAGCCTGGCATCGCGACTTTGCCCTTCGTCTAAGCACTGCGCCCGGAAATCGGTCGCCACACTCCGTGCCTCTCGATCAGACGGAGCGTTGTAGGCGAAGCCGCGCAGCGCCGCGAAGCGCTGTTTTCGCGAACGCGATTCGCGAACGATCAGACAATTCGCGACGCAAGCCATTTAAGCTTCAAGAGCTTGCGGCTCAGAGAGCCTCAACGAGCCGCAGAGCAGCGACGAGGCAACTCACCAAAGAAGTAAGGCCGCGTTTCGCGATTCGGCAGAAACCGCAGTGACAAGCCTCGTCGGCCATCGAACCCAGCGACTTCTCACAAAGCCCGCAGTGCGGGCCTCCGTTGTTCGGCGCGGGTCTCCTGACCTCGCCGAAACGTCCGACCGAAGGTCTCCTCTTCAATTTCAACACGGAATCCCGGCGGCATTGTTTCAACGTGAGCGACAAGCACACCCCGAACCACCGCTCGCCATCACCGGACTGCCTGATGAATACGAAGCGTGCGAGTCGTAAGCCATCATCCCGCCCCCCTGCCCCGCACCGATGCCGCAGCCTCGCAGATCAATCTGGTTGAACCGCGACACGCCACTTTGCGACCCCATTTCGAGTCCCGCGTAATAGCCCGCGTACCAATCGTCAACATGGGGTCGCCCCGCACAAGAGCGATAGTACGCCGACCAGTACTTCGACGGCGGAACGGCTGAAGGCTGAGGA
>JAYVOX010000534.1:0-4562 GCA_043757695.1 Schlesneria sp. | reverse complement strand
GAACTCTTTCGGTTGCCGCTGCCAGACGTTCCACCGCGCCCGGTTGATCGCGTCCAGCAACTGCCGCACGCTCACGCTGCTGAACCGCCGACAAAAGTTGTCGGGGCGAGGCGGAACATTTCGCATCACGACGGCGTCCAGTCCACCGACGTCGATTCCCATTTCCAGTGTCGGTGAGCAGGCGAGGACATTGACCGGCGATGTATTGGCATCGGCCTTGAAGTCACTTTCGATTTTCGCCCGACCCTGCGTCGTGACCTGAGCCGTATGCTCCTGGGCAACCAGTGGGATCGCGTCGGTCGAGCGGATGCGTTTCACCGTGCGATTGCCGGCGATGTCGGCGTCCGGCCAGCGGATCAGCTCGCCGTGGCATCGCGAGCACGGAGCGCCGGACCGAGCACAGGGACGAACATCGCCGCAGACGTTGCAGTGCAGACGAGTCTGCTCACTCAGAAGTACGATCCGAATCACTTCAGAATTAACTTGCAGCAAGCGAATTTTGTCACGTGCCCCCGACAACTCGGAAGGGATCACGAAGTTTCCGTCCTTCAGGAACTTTACGAGAAACTCTATCGAACTCGCGTCAGGCTGACCGCCGCCAAAACGAGCCGCCATTGCCTTGAGGATTCGCTGCAAGCCCGGATCTCGTCCGCCGACTCCTTGCCTTCGCCACGCGTTCTCGTGAGTCACTCCGAAGGGAATGGCACTCTTATCGAGATGCGTCACGATCTCGCCATTCCGGCCGAGCGCAAGACCTTTCGGCTGCTTGACACTTCGTTCCCACTCGGCCGCCTGGAAATGCCGAGGACACGCGGTGTGCAGCGGATGGTAGCGCAACATCGGCCTCGATAAGGCTCCGCGCGTACGCAGGTGATCCAGCACAATACGGCAGAGGTACTCGACCTGGTCAGGCTTGAGACCCAGCGTCTGCGCAACTGGGTTGCCACATTGGCGAACATACTCGTCCAAGCGATGGTAGGTGATCCCGGCCAATCCGAGATTGAAGATGGTGCCGCGATACCCGGCCGTCAATGAAAGCTCATCAAGCAGCGGAGCCTCTTCCCAGGCGTGAATACGGTCGCGAGCTTCATCTTGAATCCAGCCATTCGGAACCATTCGGAACGTATGGGTTGTCGTGATGGGAGACGGCATCATCGCTGAGAAGCTCGACCGCTCGCTGAATCGAGAGTGTCTGCTCCTTTTCCAGATTGCTCAACAACCGGCTGCGCATCCGGTCGTAGCGGCTGGCAAAGATGATGAATCTTGCCTGATGAGCGGCATCTTGGCGGCTGTCACTGAAGATCAGCAATCGTTCTTTGCCATCGTGGCCCGGACGGTCGTGGTTGGCTTTAGCGAGCGTTTCGACCTGCCCTTCTCCGATGACTTTCACGGCCGCTGACGTGCCCAACGCGACCGGCGTGATGACATTTCGACTGCCCGCCGTTCCACCACAGCCGAGGCATCTCAGACGCGCAGGTGCCAGGCTCACTTGTAGACGATAGTCGGCGCTGTTGCTGCTGAACTGCAATATCGATGGATCAAGCGAGCCGTTGAGATCAGAATGCCATCAGGTTTGCTGTTCGATGAAAATGCGACAATCGTCAGACGTCCTGCTGACTCGCGTAGCGCTCGATCCAATTCAATGTTGATGTGGGAATCTCCAAATCTATAACCGCATACGGCCAGGACTTGTTGCGAGCCATCAGTCGGTCGGAGGACTTCTCGCGCCAAACTCGTCAATTGAGCATAGGGATCTCTTTGGGTTTCACGATATTTAGTAGATGCAGGCCAGATCACAATTCCTAGCTTCTTCACCGACATGCCGTTGATGTTTTTCGGGAGTCGCCGCGGCAATGGATCGTCATCAAACTCGGACCAGTTGATTGATCCGTGCAGTTTCATCACACGAGCCATTAGCGAGATTTGACTGAAGGTCTTCACGTCCCACCATCCAGTAGCTCCACCATCAAGGCCGTCGGCGAAGCGAACCTTCTCCAATGCCAACGCATCTTCAATGAGCGTGTCATAATTGAGCACCAAATAGTCGATACGCTGGTTGCCGGCTAATTTGCCGGGTCGTACTGGTCGGTGGACTGCTTTTACGAAATTCCGATGGGTTTCAATCGATACCGCTTGGTCAATCACCTCGGCGATTGCTTGCTTGATTTGTTCGGTAGCATTTCGCAACTGCTCGGAAATGTAATGCTTCCCACCCAAATCAATTTCCTTCTTGGTCGCGCCTCGATTCTCGCGGCGATCTGCAATGGCAAGCAGGTCGACCAACTCGCTTAGATAGTCTTCAATGTTCGGGGTTGTTGCTCCCGCAAAGTGGGTCTGAAGCGCGGTCAGAATCTCTTTCGTGTTCGCGTCGAGCAGTGTGCTAAGGAGCGCCTTCGTCGTGAGTTCGGCCGTCAGCGGCAATCCCGCACATTTGCTGCAGCCCGCTCCGAGGAGAAACGCTCGCCCGCTCTGCGTCATTAGCTCTTCCAGCTTCTCGACAGCATCTTGGAACGGCTTCTGTTGCAACGAAGTGAGGTCGTCTGATACCGCCATTTCTTGGCTCCGCTCTGCATTGACTGAAACCGGACTGCAACCAAACTGCGATTAAGTCACCACATGCGTGACATGGTTGCTCTGCGGGCCTTCGCCTTGGGAGTTGCGGCCGACGAGCCAGAACTGATAGGTGACGCCGGCGGTCAGCGGGCCAAGCTCGACGAGCGAGACGGTGGTGGTGGCGGACGTGCCGGCCAATTCGGGGGTGCCGCCGGCCGCTTGGCGATAGGCGCGCAGCGTCGTCGCGTGATCGGGCAGGGCCGGAGCGGTCAGGGTCAAGGCGGCGGCGGCGAACGTCACCGGGCCGACGGCGGCGGGTAACGGTTGAGCGGCGGCGGCTCCCGCGTCGCGACGGGGTTGGCGGCCGATCTTCGTCAATTCGGCAGTCTGATCCCCTTCGTCACTGTTCGCGCAATACTGGAAGCGGACTCGCGCGTTGACCCGTTGCAGCAGGTCCAACGCGACGTCGCGAGCATCGGTCGCGGCTTGAGCCGATCCGCCCGTCGCCAGCGGCTGATTCGTATTCACGATCGCCAACTGCGCGGTGATCAACGCCAACAGCGCGGCCGGGTAACGGTGAGCCGGATCGGCAATCGAGGGCGTGACGGTGATGGCCTGATTGGCGAGGGCTTCGATCCGCGCATCGGTGAAGTCGCCGACCAGACCGCTCTCCCAACCGTAGCTCGTGAAGACGCCCAGCCGCGTCGCATCGTCAATCGCGAAGCTCCCCAAGCCCTGAATGAAGTTGAAGCCGTCCCGCAACAGAGTGCGGAGTTGATCGAGAGCCACTCGGACCTGCGCCGACGCGGTGGCGCGACCCCCTTCGGTCAGCAGCGTCGCCGCATCCTTCGTCTTCAAATCGGCCAGCCGCGCATCCATCAGCGTCCGCAACGCCGCCAGCAACTTGAACGGATCGGCCGCCACTCGACCGTCATCCACCGACTGCGTCAGTTCCGCCAGTTCAACCTGTTCCAACACGAATTGATTGGGCATGACCACTTCCTTCCCAAAGAGATGAGGTGATGTGAACACCGAAAGGCGGCGGCACGATAAGCCGGACGAAGTGTGAGTTCAACACACGTCAGGAACCGCGACACGGATCGAGCCGTCCTCAATCTGTTGTTCGCCGACCGCATGTCCCTGCCGCCGCGCTTCGAGCTTGGCCCGTTCCACCGCGTAGGCTTTTTCTCGTTCCCAAGCTCCAGCTTGGGAACGAGCCTCACCAAGCTCCAGCTTGGCGTGCAGCACGCACCAAAGCTGGTCACAATTCGCGAAGCTGGAGCTTCAAGGGACTGCGTTCCCAAGCTGGAGCTTGGGAACGAGAAAAACGACAACGCCCCGCAGCGCGACGAGCGAGACAGGGCGGACGGAACTTCATGTGGTGTGAGCAGGCAGCCCCTGCTACTGACGGGCGGCCTGCGTGTGGGTGGCCGTGACGTGGAACTCGCTGGTCAGTTGCTCGCGCGTGCGCACGCCGAGGGCGGCCTCCAGGCGGCGCGTGGCCTCGCGACACTGCTCGCCCGCGAAGCCCGTGGTCTGAATGGTGGTCTCGCCCTTCGGCGACACGGTGACTTCAATAATCTTGGACCTGTCTACGAAGTGAACCGCTCCACGATCTCCTCGTAGACGATGGCGGGCTCCGAATGAATGCGTCTCTGGGGGTGGCAAGACGACGTTTTCCTTCGCGACATCATCGCTTTGGACATGCTCACCCGGCGGTTGGCACCAGCGTGGGGTGAGCGTGTCTGTCCGGATAGGCGAAGGCCATACCTTCTGTAGGGTGGGCACTGCCCACCATCCACGACCGATTGTGGTGGGCAGTGCCCACCCTACGGGTATCCGGACAGACACTGAGCGTGACGGTTTTGCGACCGGAGGCATCGCCTGTGGCTCGCAGGGCGGCCAGCATTGCTGTGACATCTCCGTGATACTTGTCGGAGAACGCGTCGCGAATCTGACGGATTTCCGAGAGAATTGGGTCGAGCATGGCTACCTCGCGAGAAGCTCTT
>JAYVOX010000533.1:0-4563 GCA_043757695.1 Schlesneria sp. | reverse complement strand
TACGCCTTCCCGCACTCGGGACAGTTCAGTTCGATGGTCATGAATCAATGAGCCTAGCGTATGATGTCGAGTGGCTGACGATTTTCGCAGTGATTGTTTAGACACGAGAGCGAGCCTCAAAGCGGTGTGTCCTAGATCTAGATGTTGTCACTCTTTGTCAAATTGCATTTTCGACAAAGCAATTGAATGTTGTTGTCGCCGTTACTGCCGCCTTTTGCCACCGGGACGATGTGATCGAATTCGAGGTATTGATCGACAGAGCATTCCGCACACCTGCCGCCATATTTTTGCCACACACGTTGCCGAACCTCTCGCGTAATGTGTCGTGATGTAGGATCGGCTCGATCTTCGACAATAGTTTGATTTGCACGTCCAATTGCCGTCTTCCAGATGAGAACGGCGAGATTGTCTTCCCCACCAAATGTGTACTCGCCAGCGCCTCGCCCTTCGCTGAGGATCGTGATTTGCGATGGACGTGAACTGCGATGTCCCATGATCTTTCGGTGGCTGACTTGGAATGATTTCTCACCCGATACAAACATCATTCTGTTGTCAGTGACTACGACAACACCACTGAACTCGTCTGTGCGCGGCCCCGATGCCAACTGCTTGGTTAGTGAATAATTTGCGCGCCCAACGAAATGAACGATCTCACCTGCACGCAGTTCTACGTCGCGAGGCGAAGGAAGGCTGGGCAAGCGACCTTTTGATATTTCGTCGAGACGCTTCGTGGCCTGAAGCTCTGCGCGAACATAGTCCGAGAACAGTACGTCAGCTACGCAGTGGTCAAGCAACCAAACAACCCAATCTTCTTCCTCTTTTGATACGCTGCCATCACTCTTCACGTCAGCCAAGACGTGTTCGACAAACTGCCGAGCAGGAGCATCAATCATCTGTTTGAGTTGCGACCAATCGACACCGAGATTGTTGACCGTTTCACAAAATGCGTGCCATTCGGCTTGATCTATTCTCCCATCATGCGTCATCTGGACGAATGCGCTTCTGAGAAACATTTCGCCCTCCCGGCTAAAGAAATGTTTCATCATTTCCGAAACAGAGCAATCACAGAATTTCGCGATGGTTGCAAGCTGAGCAGCTTCTGATGCGTCAATTGCTCCATCGACCATAGCTCGGTCAAAAACACGACCTAACACACTCGATGCCACGTCTTCGTGAAGCTGTTGCTTGCTTGCAGCGGGAATCTCTAAACAAGTTGCAATCCAACTGAGGCTCTTCGCCTCTTTGTCGGAAAGCTCATCATCTGACCATGCACGCTCGACGCAACGCTGGTAAACACGTTCGGCGACGACAGGTCTGTCTTCGACTTCGATGTCGTATTTATCGGCGACTACCGAAAACTTGAACTCTTTCAACTGCCGTTTGAGTTCCCCATGAATGCGCGAGACGGCTTCATCAAGTCGCTTCTCTCGCTCGGGATCGACGAACTTGGTCCAGCCACGTTTCAACCAATCCAACATGATTGCACCTCGTCCTTCGACTGTTTCTCAAGAGGGTTCAACACTCCACACGTCCGCCAACATCCACGATTACTCTTTCGTCACGGTCTCGTCGAGGTTCAACAGCACTCGCGAAACAGCCGTCCATGCCGCCGCCTGAGCCGAAGTCGCGCCCGTTGGCAGTGTGGGCGGGTTGGCCGGGTCGCTCGCGGCGAGTTCCCACGGTTTGGCATCGAGTGACGAGAACTTGGTCGTTTGTTGGGCCAACAGTTTGAGCAGCACGTCCCGTTCGTGGTCGCTCGGCGGGCGGGAGACGCAGCGGCGGAAGGCCCATGCGAGGCGAGCGGCATCGTCCGTACCTCCCTCTTTCAACGTGAGAAGCGCCAGGTTGCGGGCGCATTCGAGGAAGATTGTTTCGTTGAGCGTCGTCAGTGCCTGCAGCGGTGTGTTCGAGCGAGTTCGTCGCACGCACGAGAAGTCTCCGTTCGGGGTGTCGAAGTTGGAGAGCATCGGATACGGCGTGGATCGTCTGCGGAACGTGTAGATCGCGCGGCGGTAGCGTTCGGGTCCGGTCTCGTCGTGCCACACGAACGGACCGTAACTGGCGGGCGGTACGAACAGGAAGGCGGGAGCGGGAGTGAAGACACTCGCGCCGCCGACCTTCGGATTCAAAAGGCCGCTCGCCGCGAGAGCGATGTCTCGCACGATCTCGCCTTCGACACGAAGGCGCGGGGCGCGCGCGAGCCAGCGGTTGTACTGGTCCTGTTCGTACGAGGCCGGCGTCACGCGACTCGACTGCCGATACGTGGCACTCGTCACGATTAGGCGATGCAGATGCTTGAGGCTCCAGCCGCGTTCCATCAACTCGACCGACAGCCAGTCGAGCAACTCGGGATGCGATGGCGGATCGCTCTGCGTGCCGAGGTCTTCGCTGGTCGCGACGATCCCCGTACCGAAGTACGCCTGCCAGATGCGGTTCACCTGGACTCGCGCCGCCGTCGGACTGCGGCGGTCTACGATCCAGTTGGCGAGCGTGAGGCGGTTGAGCGGTGGTTCGCCCAAGGTAGCCGTGTCGCTCCGCGACACGAAGCGCGATGACGAGATATCGTTGTTTCGAGCATCAGCGTTCGATGTGCGAGAGGGGGCCTTTTCTGCGTTCTCGCTCCTGTCGCGGAGCGACAGGGCTACCTTGGAAGACGGATCGTTCAGCGGATGCAGAAATGCGGGCACTCCCGGCGTGACCGGCTTGTCTGGCTTCAGCCAGTCGCCGCGAACCAGCATCCGCGTGTCGCGAGGTTCGTGGCGAGCCATCAGCGTCAGCGTCGTCGAACCGCGCGGCCATTGCTGCCACAACGCTTCGATCTGTTCGTTGGCCTCTTTCCACTCGGCAACCGTCGTGCGCCAGTACGAGAAGATCGCCGCCACTTGTTCCGGCGAACGCTGTTCAGTGTGGCTCGACGCTCCGCGTCGAGAATCCCGACGCGGAGCGTCGGACCACACTAAGGCTTCGCGGACTCGCGCCGGCACGGGATCGGCTTCGGGGTTCGCGGCCGAGGTCACCGAGACGCGGAAGCGGCCGAGGTTGTTGTTCATGTTGTCATCGCTGTTCCACCCGCCGTGCATCTGCTTGAGATTGATGTGCAGCGTCGTGCCGCCTTCGTAACCGAACGACTTCTCGGGGACGAAGACGGCGTTGCGAGGCTGATTGCGCCGGCCCGGGCCTTGGTCGATGCCCCACGCGGTTTCGTCCTTGCCGTCGATGGCGAAGTCGATCGGGCCGGTGACGCGCTTCTTGTCGGTCTTGTCGTAGAAGTTCGGTTCGAGGTCTCGTTCGGGGTTCGAGTAATCCGCCGTGACCTTCACGAACTTGAGTTTTTCGCGCGCGCCTGGCTTTGGCTGGCCTTCCATCTCTTTGACCGGCTCGATCTCGACGGTGAACTCGGTCAACGCGCACGTCCCCATGAATGAGCGGCCCGGTCCGTTGCAGGGCAGGTTCGGATCGTTGAGCAACTCCAGCCGGAAGCCGGTGATGTTCCGCTCGTCGGTCTCGCCACGCAGGCTCGTCGAATACTTGGTCGGTGCGTAACCCTGCGCGAGGATCGAGCCGTCGCACATGTCGATGTACCGCTGCCCGTTGTCGCCCGCATTTTCGAGTTGCAGGATGTGCCAAGTCTTCAAGGTAGCCGTGTCGCTCCGCGACACGAGGCGCGATGGCGAGAGATTGTCCTTCTGCGGTTGAACATCCAACGGCGAATCGGATACCGACTGTTCATCGCGCTTCGTGTCGCGGAGCGACACGGCTACCTTGGGGCGAACGATCGCTTTTTCCCACGCCGCCATCCGTTCGCGCCAGTCGGGCGTTTGCTGTTGGAGAGCGGCTTCGATCGCAGCCATCTCGCGGCGCAGATCGGCGATCTTCGCCTGCTCTTCTATCGAGTAGACGACGCGCTGCGCCTCGTGGTCGTTGTTGAGGAACGCGAACAGGCGGTAGTACTCTTCGTGCGTGACCGGGTCGTATTTGTGCGTGTGACATTGGGCACACTGAATCGTCAGGCCGAGAAACGTCTTGCCGACGGCGTCCATCCGGTCGAACATCGCGTCCATGCGGAACTGCTCCGGGTCCACGCCCCCCTCTTCGTTCAACATCGAGTTCCGCAGGAAGCCGGTTGCGACAATCTGGTCCTGCGTCGCGTTGGGCAACAGGTCGCCCGCAAGCTGTTCGATCACGAACTGGTTGTACGGCAGATCGCGATTCAGAGCGTTGATCACATAGTCGCGATAGAACGCCACCTGTCGCGACTTGTCCTTTTCAAAACCGTCCGAGTCCGCATACCGCGCCGCGTCGAGCCAGTGCCGGCCCCAACGTTCTCCATAGTGCGGTGACTTGAGCAACCGCTCGACCTGCTTTTCGTAGGCGTCCGGCGAAGCATCGGCCAGGAAGGCATCAACCTCTTCAATCGTGGGAGGCAACCCGATCAGATCGAGCTGCAGCCGACGCAACAAAGAAACCTTGTCGGCCTCGGGCGATTGAGTCAGCCCGTGCTCGACGAGCTTCGCCACAACGAACGGATCAATCTCGTTCCGCACTCGAAACCGAGCGGCGTCC
>JAYVOX010000532.1:0-4566 GCA_043757695.1 Schlesneria sp. | reverse complement strand
TGCGCCACTAATAATCGATCACCGGCTTTGCGCAAAAAGCGTGCCGTTCGACTGCGGAAAATTATGCCGCCAGCAACCCGAGTGCCGAACAGTGTTGGTCCTGTTCCGCGTGATCGTGAACGGTCACGCGGGCTTTCGTCGCCACGCCAACGGCCTGCGTCTGATCAACGATTCACCCGCGTCCGCCAGTACACAATGGTGACTGTTGCTCGCGGTCGCAGCCGATAGACTTCCCGCCGTCGTTCGGCTGGCTCGCCTGTTTGAGGAGACTTTCCATGTCGTCATCGAATCGTATTGACCGCCGCCATTTCGCCACACAACTGGCCTTCGGCGCAGGTGGCCTCAGCGCGGTAATAGCTCCACTTGCCGCAGCCATCGCCGTGGAGGACCAGCCCGCTCAGAACAAGACCGAGAAGACGAAGAAGACTGACGACAGAAAGCCTGAAGAACCGGCAATTGCATCCGAGTTGCCGCCCGCCGAAGTGTTGCTGCTCTCCTATCTGACGCGACGCCATCCGAGCGACCACTACGACGAAGAGTCCCTGCCAGGCATCTTCCGCGACATTCGAGGCGATGTCGCCCGCAGCAAACAACTCAGCCAGTTCCCGCTCAAAAATTCCGACGAACCAGCGTTCGTGTTCGCCGCGTATCGCAGTCCGACTCCCCCTGAAAACTGAACACCGAAAACGGAACCCGGTTGCGATCCCTCACGCGGAGAAAATGACGCTGCGGATCACACAGGCTGTCGCTCTGTTTAGGATCGTTCGAGAAATGACTGTCCGCATTTGGTTTTCGAAGGTAGCCCTGTCGCTCCGCGACAGGAAGCGCGGGCGCGGGGATCGCTCTCTGAGTCTCGTGCATCGGCTCGCCAAATCGCGGTCTGGTTCATCTCGCTACCTGTCGCGGAGCGACAGGGCTACCTTGGACCGCAAACGCAGTCTGTCTGAGTGAATCACCACACAACCACGACCGTTATTCCTCGAACGATCCTTACCGTCGTCTTGTCGCTCCACCGACAAGCAGTCCCGTCGGCGGAGCGACGGGACTACGGTAATGACATCCGTCAATTTCGGCCGCGCGAGGAATCTCCCGCACTTGGATTTCATCATGCCCGAACTCAATCTCGCCTTCGCCACGATTCGTGAACTCGGTGTGAAACTGCGTGCGCAGGAAGTGACTTCGGTTCAGTTGGCCGAGTTCTTCCTGAGTCGCCTCGACAAGTTTGGTCCCGTTTACAACGCCGTCGTGCGGGTGACTCGTGATCTCGCGCTGGCTCAGGCGAAACAGGCCGATGAGGAACTGAAAGCAGGGCGGGATCGAGGGCCTCTGCACGGCATTCCATTCGGCGTGAAAGACCTGCTTGCCACGAAGGGCATCCCAACCTCGTGGGGGGCCGCGCCGCTGAAGGATCAGATGCTCGACGAGGACGCGACCGTCGTCGTCCGTCTGCGTGAGGCCGGAGCCGTTCTCTGTGCCAAGCTGGCGATGGTCGAACTGGCGGGAGGCTTTGGCTACAAGCAGGCCAATGCCAGCTTCACCGGTCCCGGACTGTGTGCGTGGGACAAGACCTGCTGGTCAGGCGGATCGTCCTCGGGTCCGGGATCGGCCGTCGGCGCGGGGCTGGTTCCGTTCGCCATCGGCTCGGAAACGTGGGGGTCGATCATGACTCCCGCCGGTTACAACGGGATCGCCGGGTTGAGACCGACCTACGGCCGCGTCAGCCGTCACGGCGCGATGGCTCTCAGTTGGACGATGGACAAGCTAGGCCCGATGTGCCGCACGGCCGACGACTGCGGGCTGGTGCTCGATGCCATCGCCGGGCCAGACCCGCTCGATCCGTCGAGCATTGCGAGTGAGTGGTTGTATGAAGGTAGCCGTCTCGCTCCGCGAGACGAAGCGAGATCGCATACCGAGTCAAATGTTCCGACCGAGCGTGATCGACAGAGATCGTCTACCCCGCTTCTCGCTCCTCTCGCGGAGCGAGAGGGCTACCTTGAAGGCCACCGCTTCAAATTCGCGACGCTCGACGTGAACTTCGCCCGGCTCGCCCCCGAGGTCCGCGCGAACTACGAAGCATCGCTGGAAGTCCTCAAACAGATCGGATCGTTCGAGGCGATCAAGCTGCCCGAGTTTCCCTACGGCACGGTCGCCGGAACGATCATTTCGTGCGAGATGGGGGCGGCGTTCGAGGGCTTCATGACGAGCGGCGACGTGTGGGAACTGACCGCCCCCGAGGATCGCTTCGGCGGGTTCTCGAACCTCGTCATTCCGGCGAAGGACTACATCAACGCCCTGCGCATTCGAGCCAAGATTCAACGAGCGATGGACGAATTCCTCTCCCGCTTCGACGCGATCGTCACGCCGACGCTGAACACCGAATCCGGCCCCATCGACCAGAAGTTCGCCGAGTGGTCGCAAGGTTTCACGAGCACAGAACTCAGCGGTGCCTCGAACGCCATCGGCCTGCCCGGCATCACGATCCCCAACGGCTTCGGCGCGCGGGGCCTCCCCACCGCCCTCGAATTCACCGGCCGAGCCTTCAATGAAAACACGATCCTCGCCGCCGCAAGGGCCTACCAACAACGCACCGACTGGCACACAAAGACGCCGAAGGTCGAATGATTTGCGGCTTCAACGAAAATACGGCCCTCGCCGTGGCGAGGGCTGCTACAACGCATACGTTACCTGCAAATGACACATTCCAAAGAGCCAATAATGAAGTCGATCTTACTGACGTGGAATCCCGGTAGGTGGGCGTGGGAGGATTTCATAGAGGATCGAAATGAACTTCTACAGAGCGGTTCATTGCCGTCCACATGGAGTTGCGGTGTTAGTCGCCGAATCGAGATCGGGGATCGCGTCTTTCTGATGCGGTTGGGAAAGCCATTGAAGGGTAAGGGTTTGGTCGGAAGTGGAAGAGTTGTTGGCGATGTCCATGAAGAGTCACATTGGGACAAAGAGAAGGCAAAAGCAGGAAAGAAGACTCTCTACGTCGATGTCTCATTTGACCGATTGGAAGAAACTCCTGTCATCTCCGAGGCTGAGCTCGCCCACCCGCCGCTAAATGCGATGAATTGGTTCCCTCAAGCATCAGGGACGTATATCCCCACCGAGGTCGCCGAGTATCTCGAAACGATGTGGGACGAGCGGTTTGTCACGGCCGGAGACGTGGCGAACGCGACCGATCTCACGGATTCATTCATCGAAGGCGCGCCGTACTCGCGAACTTCCAACAGCTACGAGCGAAATAGAAAAGCTCGTAACAAATGCCTGGCTCATTACGGCAGGATATGTGTCTGCTGTGAACTCAACTTTGCCGAACGGTATGGCCCTGAAGCGAACGGCGTCATCCATGTTCATCATTTGGAAAAAATCAGCACTGTCGGCAAGAAGTACAAGATTGATCCTGTCCGCGATCTCCGGCCGGTATGTCCAAACTGCCATGCCGTCATTCATCAACGCAAAGAGCCGTATTCCATCGAACAGGTGAAAACCATGTTGAAGAGACAACGCGATAGTTAGCAGCCACATTTGGTAAAAAAGGAGTTCCGTATGGCTGCCACCGATCTGCATATTGCACCTCACGGACGAGGCTCGGCGATCGAACCGCCGAATCGGTTCTTGAAAGCTCACGCGATTCCCGACTATGCGGATTTTGAGAACGATCCCGAGTTCCTCGCGGAGCTGCGGCGGGTGCCCACCGAGTTTCTGGACGATGTGTCGCAGTGCATCGTCAGCGAGAACGACAGTCCCGACGTGCCGTTCCGGTACAGCGTCAATCCGTACCGGGGCTGCGAGCATATGGCGGTGCCTACTGCGACGCACGGCCGTATCACGAGTACATCGGGCTGAACGCGGGCTTTGAGTTCACAGGCCGCCGAGTAGGCTCCGAAAACAGACTCCTCGCTATTGCGATGGCCTAACAACATACTGCTTGTGGCGCAGGCAAACACCGCCTTCATGAAGAGCGGCACTGTCAGGGGAAATTGCAATGGGTCAACTCGTTCCACCTCGATTCCTGTTTCGATGGTCGTTCCCTGTGCGGCAGCTTGAACGCCGCTCGAGTTCATCCGGGAGATTGCTCGATCTGCCGGAACATTTTCAAATCCCACTGTTGGGAGAGCTCGACGCAGCACCGAGCTTTGCCGACGTTCGACTGGCATGGTCTCCTGAAGGCATTGGCATCAGTGCTGCGGTGACAGGTCGGACGCGACAGCCCACTTGCGACAGCGAATTACCCACGAGCTCAGATGGATTGCACATCTGGGTCGATACGCGAAATACGCAATCGGTCCATCGCGCCACGAAGTTTTGCCAACAGTTCAGCCTGTTACCGATGGGGGGCGGGGTCAACAAGACCGATCCATTTGCCTGTGCTGTTCCATTGGCGAGATCGCGAGAAGAGGTGTCTCTGCCGGATGCTGCTCTCATCGAACTCCAGTCCGGAATTAACAGCGATGGTTACTGGATTGAAGCGTGGCTCCCAAAAGAAGTGCTCTTCGGTTACGAGCCTGCGTTGCATCAGAGTCTTGGGTTTCACTTCGTTGTTCGAGACAGCCAGCTTGG
>JAYVOX010000531.1:0-4570 GCA_043757695.1 Schlesneria sp. | reverse complement strand
CCACGCTGTGTCAGCGACTCTTGGGTGAGGAACTCCGGGTTGCGTCGATTGCGACGTGGTGGTGTGGCGACGAGCTTGCTCAAAAGTATGTCGTCGAGCATCTCGACCAACTCGTCATCAAGCCCGCATTTGAAGCGAGCGGCGGGGAAGAGATCGTCGGTGATCGGTTGTCGGCGGCCGCGCGAGAACAGTTATTGGCGCGTATCGCAGCTCGGCCACAGTCTTTTGTCGCTCAAGAAAAAATCACACGTTCGGCCCTGCCCGTGTTTGATGCGGAGGGGCAACTGCGCAGCGGTCACGCCGCCGTTCGCGCGTTCTTGGTGTCGGATGGGCCGGGTTACAACTTGATGCCAGGCGGCTTGATTCGGATTGCAAGCACGCCCGATCCGATGGAGTTGTCGATCTCCGCCGGGAGTGGCAGCAAAGACCTGTGGGTACTCTCCGAAGGCCCCGTCGATCAAGTGACTTTATTGCGAGCCACCGACAAGCCGGTTCCGTTACGGCGCAGCGGAGCATTGTTTCCGAGCCGTGTGGCCGACGACTTGTTCTGGCTGGGGTGGGCGATTGAGCGCGTCGATTTTCTGGCACGCATCATTCGGGCGGTGACCGAACGGCTGACCGCCGACGCCGAAACAGCGAGTGCAGAGCTTCCCGCTCTCGTCCGTGCGCTGGCCGAGCAAGGACAGCTCGAACCGGGTTTTGCCGTGCAGGGCTTCGCGGCACTCCTGCCGAAGCTCGACCGCGCCTTGTCGAACGTCGTGTTTGACACTGCGGAATTGCAAGGCTTGGGATTTGCCGTCGCTGAAATGTTGCGGATTGGATCGTTGGTTCGAGACCGGTTGTCGCCCGACACTTGGCTGACCATTCACCAAACCTGTTCGGACTTCTTGATCGACAGCGCTGTTGAGCGTCCCGATTCGGCGGGGTTGCTAGTCCGAATCAACGTGTTGATTGTTAATTTGGCTGCCGTCAGTGGGTTGCTTCAAGATGGCATGATTCGCGGACCCGCGTGGCGATTTCTCGACTTGGGGCGTCGCATCGAACGAGGTCGCGATACCTGCGTGTTGCTGCGTGCGATCGTCTCTTCCGGTGAGCTTCAGAACCGTGCCGTCCTGCGTGCGCTGCTCGAAGTCCTCGACTGCCGCATGACGTATCGTTCGAGATACCTCGACAACCTTCAGCCGAATGCGGTGTTGGACCTGTTTGTTTCCGATGAGACCAATCCTCGGTCACTCGCCTTTCAAGCGGTGGCCATTGCCGAACATGTCGATGCCCTACCACAAGACTCGGCCAGCCCGCTGCGGACAGAGGAAAAGCGATTGGCGATGGCGGCACTCCATGCCGTGCGGATGGTCACTGCGGAACAACTGGAAGCCGACTCGAGGGACGAGATTCAGCAGGTCTTGTCCAATGTCGATCGTCAGTTCAAGGCACTCACGGATCTCGTGCAGTTGCGATACCTGTTGCACTCGGGCACACCCCGACAGATCACGAGTGAGGGAGATGTTTTCACATGAAGTACCGCGTCACGCACGAGACAACGTACCACGGAGACCAACCGGTCTCGGTCTGTCACAACGAAGCGTGGCTGAAGCCGCGCGACACGGCCTTTCAATGCTGTGAGGACCATCAGTTGGTGGCTCATCCCGCGCCGACGAGTCTCTCGCATCGCCGCGATTACTTCGGCAACCACGTCTTCGGGTTCTCGTTCAATCGAGGCTATGACTCGATGACAGTGACCTCGACCAGCGAGATCGCGCTGAGTGAAAAAGTGATCCTCCCCGCAGAGCAATCTCCCGCATGGAACCAGCTTTCACAGCGTTTGACCGAGGCCGCAACTCCCGTCGATTTGGCCGCGAGTGAGTTTCTGTTTGACTCACCGCGATGTCAGGGACTGCCGCCACTCGCCGCGTACGCTCGACAGTCATTTCCCTTGGGGCGACCGCTGCTCGAAGCCGCCGCCGAGTTGACCACGCGCATCTATCGCGATTTTGAGTTCAACGCGCGCGCGACCACGGTGACGACGCCCGTGGACGAAGTCTTTCGTTTGCGAAAAGGGGTCTGCCAAGATTTCGCCCATCTTGAAATCGCGGCTCTCAGGTCGCTCGGTCTCGCCGCACGCTACGTCAGCGGATACTTGAGAACTCGCCCTGCACCGGGAAAGCCGCGCTTGGTTGGAGTCGATGCCTCGCACGCTTGGTTATCGGTCTACGTGGGAGACGGCGAGTGGCTCGATCTCGACCCGACGAATAATCTGGTTCCGAACTTGGAGCACATCACTGTTGCATGGGGCCGTGATTACAGCGATGTCTGCCCGCTGAAAGGGGTCTTCATCGGTGGTGGCCGCCACTCCTTGGCCGTCAGTGTGGATGTCGCCGTGATCGATTAACGAATCCGATGTTGGGCAGGCCCCGAGACCCTCGGCGTAATTCGTCTGCTGAAAAACGTAGAACACGCGGCTCGCACGCTTTTCTCAGGAACAGTCTGGAAACAATGTCCCGCATTGTGTCTTTCTCCCTCCCCTCGGTGGGGAGGGCCGGGGAGGGGGGCGATGGGCAATACGGCGCTGTTCCCGAAATCTTCACCCCTCCCCCATCCAAGGGAGGGAACAAGACACGCAGACTCGGGATGTTATTTCCGGACTGCTCCAAAGTCGCGCGGTAGGTGAGGATTGACCGTAGTCCGGTCGGCGAACTCTTGCCGCTCGCCTCGTTGAAAATGAGCGACGCGAGTCGTGATTCCGACGTTTTTCAACGGGTGGCCAAGGCCCACTGACCAATGTCACGCTGATCGAAGTGTCGGCCGATGGCGTCGCTGGTGTTCATTCCGCGACCGCTCCGGTCTGCGTTTGGGACTGCGTCTGAGACTGTGCCGATGGATTTTCCGCCGCCAATGGCTTGACGGCAAAAAAGGTTTCAAACACCGCCGCGTCCAAATCGTTGAGCTTTGTTTGAAACGAGTCGATGAACTCGTGAAGCCCGACTTGAATGATGTCGGCGGGTTGTGTGAACTCAAACTCAGCACGCAACCGCCCCACCCGTCGCTCCGCCAGCGTGCGATAGGTTCCCGACGGTGAACCGGTGATGGCGCGCAGCGACTCTTCCGTCCGGTGCAGGCAATATTTGACCGATCTCGGAAAGTCGTGATCGAGCATCAAGAATCCGACAACGTTCTCTGGCGTGATCCTGCCGCGAACTCGCCGATACATTTCCAAGGCGCTCGCGGACTTCAGCAGTGCCGACCACTGAATCACATCCAAGGGCGTTCCCACTTCATTCGATGTCGGTAGGAGAATGAAATACTTCACGTCCAAGATGCGCGAAGTCTTGTCGGCGCGCTCGATGCTGCGTCCCATCCGTGCGAAGTGCCAAGCTTCGTCGCGCGACATCAGCGACTCCATGACGCCGACCAATAGCTGGCTGAATCGCTTCACTTCAGACAGAAATTCTCCAGATCGTTCCGCAGACTCCGCCACGGCCGCTCCACGCACAAACAGATAGAACTTGTTCAATTCCTCCCAGACTTCGGACGGCAGGCTGCCGCGCATCGTGCGTGCATTCTCGCGGGCGGAATACAGGCAAGAGACGATCGAGTTGAAATTGTCGTGATCAAACGTGAGGAACTGCCAAGCATTCTCACGCGTCGCGGGGCCGTAACGCTCTGCGAAGACTTCATGGTCGCCGGTCGTCGCGACGAGCGGAGACCATTGCTGGTCGATGCTGTCACCCAAGTCGAGCGTGAGATGCAGATTGACATCGAGGAAACGCGCGATGTTCTCGGCTCGCTCGATATAGCGGCTCATCCAAAACATGGAGTCAGCAACACGGCTCAGCATGAAGAATCGCTCAAAAGTAAGGCCGTTGAAGGGCACAAGTTGAATCAGCAATCGCGGGAACGTTCGACGCGATGAGTCACGCCAACACAGGCTCGGCTGCGGAAGAGTCAACAAAGTTCGGCCGTCGGACAAGTTCATCGCGAGCTGGTTCGGCGAGAACCCAAGTATCCTTGCTCCCCCCGCCCTGTGACGAGTTCACAATCAACGAACCTTTTCGGAGGGCCACGCGCGTAGCGCAAGACCGTTAGGCATCCTCGTCATTCGCATCGTTCACGAGGAGCGCATGCTCCGCGCCCGGCTCGACGGCTATGATGCGTACGCGGCCCGCGTCCGTTGGCGAGTCGTGCCGGGGATCTGGTAGCGCCTAACGGCGGATTGCGCCGGCAGTTCCTGAATCGCTCAGTCCCCCGCCCGCCGGTCCGAACCAGGCTCGCTGCGGTAGGGCGAACGGAGCGCATCGTGCGTCGCGGACCCCTCCTGCGCGGAGAGCGCGGTGTCCTCACGGGCAAAGTCGATGAAGCCACGCACCGGGTCGGCATTGAGCAGGATGACGGTGAGCGGATCGCCGACGCGGACGCGCCGCTGCCCGCGGACCAGCCGCCCCTCGATCCCGTCCGGCGCGACGGTGATCCACGTGGCCTTCGGTGTCGTCCCCGATACCGTCGCGCTGAACGTCTCGCCGACTCGGTCGCGCAGCGTCAGCGCCGCGGCGCGCTTGCGCGAGGTGCGATCCTC
>JAYVOX010000530.1:0-4576 GCA_043757695.1 Schlesneria sp. | reverse complement strand
TAACACCACAGGAGATCGTCACCAGAGTTGGGGCAAGCGGCCCCAAGTTGAGGCGGTTCATTGCGGCAATCATCTTCCTCTTTGGCGAACACTTGTCCGCCCAAAGTGGGCAGGAGTATAGCGAGCGTCTCGGAAAAGGGAACGCCACTGCAAACACAATTATTATCGAGGCAACCTTCCTTCTCCGACCGACGAACTCTGATCGCTATACCCCGATTGATCGTGACCACCGGCCAATCAGGGCGACCGGCATGAGCCAACGGTTTTCCCATTACTCTGCGGTTGTGATTTTTTGTCAGTCGCCCTTTCTGGGGCGTCAAAAAGGGCGACAACTTTCGTTGCGGCGATGGTCCGGAATATCCGTCATACGTAAGTAGTCACAGCTTCAGAACGACGGAGCCTATTACTAATCAATGACGTTTCCGAAAAAAGTCACGTGGGGAAGATTTGTAATCTGCCCGTGTCGCGTGTTTCGCTGGGATTCGGGCAGATTACAAATCTGCCCCACGTCGAGTTTGGACTTTTGGCGGAAGCGTCATCAATGCTTGCACAAGGCCTTCGCCTCCATTTTCGCTGGGTTGAGCAGTCGGTATTATCGGACCTCCTTCCGTTGCTTCGTTGCGTTTGCGGCATCGTAACCGCGACTTGCTTGCTCACCTGCCGACACACCTCGAACACGGAATGAGCCGCTGATGATGACTCGCTCACAGGACACCTCTTGCTGCGGTTCGCTGCCATGCCCAACTTCGCGACGGGACATGCTGAGTCGCTCAGCGAACGGCTTCGGAATGCTGGCTCTTTCAGGATTGCTAGCCAGTCACGGGCGAGCCGCTTCACCGAGCGATGACTCGACGGGAAGCCCGCGTCATCAGGCGGCCACTGCGCTGCGACCGCACTTCGCACCGAAGGTTCGGAATGTCATCTTCTGCTTCATGGACGGCGGCGTATCGCATGTCGATTCGTTCGATCCCAAACCGAAGTTGAGCGAGGTCGATGGTCAGGCGTTCAACGGCTCGAAGAACCCCACCGCCAATGCCAACCGTAAATGGCTGAAGAGTCCGTGGACCTTTCAGCAATCCGGTCAGTGCGGAATGCCGGTGAGCAGCCTCTTCCCGCAGATCGCTTCGTGTGCGGACGACCTCGCGGTGATTCGTTCGATGAAGGCCGATCTGCCACTCCATTCGACCGGCGTGTTGCGACTGCACACGGGATCGAACATTGCCGGACGACCGAGTCTCGGGGCCTGGACCACTTACGGCTTGGGTCACGAGAGTCAAAACTTGCCCGGCTTTGTCGTTCTCAGTTTCGGAGTCATCCCGTGCGGTGGCCTCGAAAACTTTTCGAGCGGCTTCCTGCCGGCAAGTCATCAAGCGACGTTCTTTCGCGTCGAGGGACAGCCGATTGAGAACATCGTGTCGGCGGACAAGGACGCCCGCGTGCAGCGCACGAAACTCGACTGGCTCCGCAGTCAGGATGCCGGATTTTCCAAGTCACTCGGTGGCGACGATGCGGTCGATTCGGCCATTCGCAACTACGAGATGGCCTTCCGAATGCAGACGCTCGTCCCCGATGTTCTGGCACTGAACCAAGAGACTGCGGCCACGCAGTCGCTGTACGGCATCGACTCGAAGGTGGCCTCGCAGCGGCTCTACGGAATGCAGTGTCTTCGTGCGCGGCGGTTGATTGAAGCTGGAGTCCGCTTTGTTGAGATCACCTGTCCGCCGGGAGCTTCCAATGGAACGTGGGATCAGCACGGCGCATTGAAGCAGGGGCACGAGAAGAACGCACTCGACACAGATCAGGCGATCGCTGCGCTGATTCGAGACCTCAAGCAACGCGGGCTGTTCGACGAGACGTTGATCGTGTGGGCGGGTGAGTTCGGTCGGACCCCGCATTCCACCGGTAGCGATGGCCGCGATCATCACCCGGAGGGCTTCTCCGTTTGGCTGGCGGGAGGAGGCGTGAAGGGAGGGACGATCTACGGAGCGACCGATGAACTCGGAATGCACGCCGTTGAGAACATCTGCACGATGCACGATCTGCACGCGACGATCCTGCACCTGCTGGGCCTCGACCACGAACGGCTCACGTTCCGCTCGGGTGGCCGCGATCACCGACTGACCGACGTGCATGGTCACGTCGTTCGCGAGATTCTGGCGTGAGGCGAACTCGCGTTCCTCGGCTTCTCACCGAGCGAGTCACGGTTCCCAGAGGAACGCCACCGGTTGGTCCTGACAGCAGCAGCCGCTCGATGTTGGAAACGGTGCTGGCTTCGCAGTGGGCTTGGCGGTTGGTTTTGGAACAGGCTTCGGTGTCGTGCGTGGAATGACTTCGGGAAACGCTGGCGTGGCTCGAACAATCGGCTTCGCGATGACCGCGATCACTGCGCGTGTTTTCGCTTTCACGGCTTCTCGTGTGACGACCTGAACGTGGCTGATGGCGTCTCCCGGAGTTTGAGCCGACAGTCGTAAGACGCACGTGTGCGTACCTCGCAGCGCCAGATTTCCGACTTCGTACTCGACCTCATCGCCACGTCGGTGCTTCAATTCACGAGGGACACTGGCCACGATGCGCACATCGTGCAAAGGCGTGTCGCCCGTGTTTCTGACGACAATCTGCAACTCGACCAGCTCGTCCACGGTCACTCGCTCGACGTGCTTGACCTCGCACGAGATCGCGGGATGGCGGGCAGGTTCCACTTCGGGAACCGGATCAGGCTCGACGGGCGGTTTGGGTTGAGGCCGTTCAAACTCGAACGAGCCTTGTTCCACGCGGGGATCGGGGTCTCGACGTGGTGGTGGATCGTTCACCGGTTTTGGAGCAATGACGTTCGTGGTGACTCCCACCGCAGCGTGCATCGTCACCGCCGCGCGATGGACCTGCGCACCCTCATCATTCGGCATCCATTTCATCACTAACTGCTGTTCGCGACCGGGGGCTAACTGAGCGATGTCACGTTCGAGCAAATTATCATGAACGCGACCATCGGGACTGGCATCCGTCACCGTTTGCAGTTCCGCGAGAGACTCGTGGACCCGGACTCGCGAAACAGGCGTCGGTCCTTCGTTGTGAATGCGGAGCGACGAGGAATGGACTCGTCCTGCGATGACGTTCTGCGGCACTTCCAGTTCGAGACGTAGGGCGACTTCCGCGAACGACGACAGACGCGAACCTTCTTCATCGGAATCGAGCGAACCGTTCAAGTCGGTTGATTCGCTGGCGAATGCCGAGTCGCCTTGAGCGTGAAGTCGCGAGATGTACGGCTCGGGGCGCGGACGATGCTCGACGTGCGATGTCGAGCGCGACCAGTTGTCCGGGTGAGTTGCCAAATGTGTCGAACGGTTCGCGGAACGACCATGATTCAGTGTCGCAGGAAACTCACTGCGAGCGGCCACCGATTTGGAATGCGACTTCGGCGGAAATTCACTGGTGTCCGGCAAATACTCGCGCAACAGCTCGATCTCAAACGAGAGATCGGGATGACGCTCGATGCGTGCAATCGGAGTCGTTCGCGGTTCGTTCCACTGCGGTTCAGGAACCGGGATTTCACGCCGTGTTGCGGGAGATTCACGTCGAACGAGTGGCGAGCGGCGCGGCTCGTACTCGTCACGACAATCGGCTCCTGCGGCCCATTCGGCCTGAACTTGGAACCTGTCGAAGCGCGGCCGGTACTTCGATGTTCGAGGAGTTGCGTCATAGTCCGCACCGGGTTCTCGAATCAACGGTCCATAGACCAATCGCCGCGATTGCGTGGCGAGTGAAGGGGCATTCAAGTCCAAGCGGACATCAGGTTCGCGCCGGGCCGTGTCTGCCACCGATTGAACGGGCGCTTGTCGCGCAGATCGCTCAGCGCTGGTCCAGCGACTGGTGGAACGACCGTGATCGCCTCTCGTGATCTCTGTCGCGGGCATCTCTTCGACGAGGCGACTGTCGAGTTGTTTGAGCGCCAACTTAGGAGGAGGCCGGTGATCGACAAACAGATGAGCGACGCGCCAGCGATCCTGTGCCGACCAGTCGCCGGATCGTTCGAGACTCGCGCGAGTGACGCGCGCACCCTCAGCGCCGTCATTGGCCAACTGCCCGAGCGTCGGATCGTGCGACGCGATGTAAGGAAAGAAGAGTAAGGCGGTCAGCATCAAAGTGACGCTGCCAGCAGCAGTCACAAAATACCAACCGGGTGAGCGATGCATGCCGAGCCACGCTCCCCCCAGAGTGCGGTCGAGCCAACTCAAAAGCTGGGCCACTTCCATTCCGATTTGCCGGAAGGGAAAAGGCAACTCTCTCAGGATCAATGACCACAGCCGAGATCGCACGCTGTCGCCTTCCGTTGGCTGGGCCAGCCCTCTTGGAGAGGAAACTGGCATCGACTCCTTCCGTCTCGCGGCCACGTTGGCTGGCAACAAATCATGCCAGCCACCACGAATCTCCCGACGACTTGTAAGAGTTATCAGAATCAAGAAAGGAGCGAAAGACCGGATTTATACCTCACGCGGCCGAACGTGAGATGTTTCAGGCGAGCCGTGTGCCGTAAGGCCACGGGTTTCCTGCGGCGATTAAGAACCCGCAGCCTGACGGC
>JAYVOX010000529.1:0-4583 GCA_043757695.1 Schlesneria sp. | reverse complement strand
CGGCCTCCAACCGGCGGCGCGGTCGGTGCCAGAAGAATTTGTTCTCGCGATCAATGTTCGCTCGCTGTTCGTCGGTGTCACAGGACTGTTGGTAGACGCGGCTCGACAGAATCAGGCGATGGATCGGCTTCAGTTCCCAATTGTGTCGGATCAGTTCACTGGCGAGGAAGTCGAGCAGTTCGGGATGGCTCGGCAGTTCGCCGCGCGTGCCGAAGTCGGACGGCGTTGAGACGAGACCTCGCCCCAGATGATTCTGCCAGAGCCGATTGACGATGACGCGCGCGAGCAGGTTGCCCGCACCGGCTTCGCGGTCGAGTAGCCAGTTCGTGAGCGATGTCCTCTGGAACGACGTGCGCGATCCCTGCGGCGCGGGCGTTTGGAAGAGTTGCGGCGCGTCGGGGTTCGTCATCAAGACTTGCAGGAAACTCTGCGAGGCCACGGCGTCTTTGTTGTTCGGCTCGCCACGTCGCAGGAAGTGCGTCTCCTTGAGGAACTCAGACTCCGCCTGCGTGTGGAGCTTTACCGGCGGCAGGCCCTCGGTCGCGACCAGCACCTTCTGCACGCGCGGTTTCGGTGCGCTCGCGGCATGTGTCGCCCGGCGGTCTTCGAGCTGCTTCCAGCTCGCGTCCTGTGGCTTGTACCAATCGAAGGCGGTCTTCATTTCGTCCGCCGTCAGTTGATCGAACGGCTTTGTTAGCAGAGCGAGGATTTTTTCATTCCACGCGCCGCCGGTCGTCGCCGGGGCGTCACCCTTTTGAGAAACGGAGAGTCTCGGTCGGCCAATCGAATGCTGCGTGTTGTTGTTGTACTTCATCACGATCGTGACGACGGTACCGGTCTCGAACCCGAACGGTTCGACGCACGAGAAGGCGGCGGCGTGATCCTTGCCGAACTCGGGATCGACCGCCCATGCCGAGTTCGGGTTGTCATCAATGGCCGCAGCAACGGGAAGGCCGTTCTGCTCGAAGGTGGCTCGCGCGGCAGTCAGCTTCACGGGGGTGGGCTGCGTGTCGGCGGCGGCTCCGACGGGCAGGATCGTCACGGCAAAGTCGGAGAGCGCGAAGTTGCCGTTCCCCGCGCGGCCCGGTCCCGATTTGGCGAACGACGGATGCGCGAGGGCCTCCAGTCGGATCGCCTTCACGTCACGCAGCTTCGTGGTGAAGCTGATCGTGGCGGTATCGTTTGCCGGGCTGGTGCCGCTTTGCAACCACGACTCATCGGGCTGCTGCGTGAACGTCGCGTTCCCTTGCGACTTGATCGTAAGTCCACCCGGCACGAGCCACGTCGGATTCTCTTTGGTCGCGTCGCGTGCGGCTTGCCACTTGGCGAAGGACTGCGGCAGTTGAGCGGCCTCGTACTCGCGCACGGCCTGCTCGAACGGAGCGTGCGTCTTGTCGAACTCGGCGCGATCGCGCTGATAGCCCTCGGGGTCGAAGTCGAGTTCGACCTCACTGCGGATCGTCGTGGTGAACGTCGAGAGCAACCGGTAGTAATCGGCCTGCGGGATCGGATCGAACTTGTGATCGTGGCAGCGGGCACAACCAATCGTCAGCCCGAGCATCGACGTTCCGACCGTCGCGAGCATGTCGTCCATCTCGTCGTAGCGGTGTTTCTCGACTTCGTTCTTCGTGATCTGCGTCGAGTGAACGCCCGCCGCGAGGAAGCCCGTCGCCATCATCGCCAGCCGGTCATTGGGAGCGAACTCATCCCCCGCGATCTGCCAGCGAACAAACTGGTCGTAAGGCATCCCCTGATTGAGAGCCTGCACTACGAAGTCGCGATAGTGGAACGCCGATGTCCGGTCGTAGTCGTGTTCAAACCCGTGGCTCTCCGCGAACCTGACCAGGTCGAGCCAGCGTCGGCCCCAGCGTTCCCCGTAGTGCGGACTGGCGAGCAACCGTTCGACCAGCCGTTCATACGCATCCGGCCGCTCATCACGAACGAACTCATCCACGTCAGCGGCTGACGGGGGGAGGCCGATCAAATCGAACGTCACACGGCGAATCAGTTCGGCCCGTCCGACTGCTCCGTTGGGAGTGTGCTTCGCGGTGGGCGGCATTTTCCCTGACTTGACTCCCTCCCCTTGATGGGGAGGGCCGGGGAGGGGTGACGAGTTGCGTTGGGCAGTCGATTGTTCATCGTCCCCCCTCCCCAACCCTCCCCGCCGAGGGGAGGGAGGAAGAGTAGAAGAATCGAGGCCAGGCCGTGTGTTGGGAGCTGACGCGGCCGTCGCGACTGCACTTGAATCCGCCTCGTTGATCTTGCTGAGAATGAAGCGGTCCACCGAAGAAGCGACCCAACCACGAGGGTCCTGAACGGGTGGCAGCGTCGTTTTCATGAGTGGCTGAAACGACCAGAAGCTCTTCCGTTCGGGGGCGAGCTTGCGCTGAGTCCACTCCAGCACATCGATCTTCTTCGGCTGAACCAGCGGCTCATCGAAGGGGGCACCGAGATCGACCCACTTCGTGATCGCGGCAATCTCCTTCGCGCTGAGCTTCTCGCCATCCTTCGGCATGCGCGGCTCTTGCTGATGCGTAATCAATCGCACGAGCAGACTCTTGTCGCCTCGCCCGACAACCGCCGCCGGACCACGTTCGCCCCCTTTGAGAAGTCCCTCCTGAGTGGCCAGGTCCAGCTTTCCTTCAGTCGCGTCGCCGCCGTGGCAATCGACACACTTCGCCTTCAGGATCGCCCGAACCTCTGTCTTGAAGACCTCCAGCCCCTGCATCCGCTTCGCCGCATGATCGGGATCAACCGCAGCCGCCGATCCGGCTGGCTCGGCAGCGGATGTTGAGGAGGAACAACGCAGAGCCAACACGACGAGAATCAGCACTCGCGCCAGGAATCGCAGCATGGGAACTCGCAAGCAACGGGAAGGAGAATCGGCGGAAAAATCATCGGCCGGATTCTATTCGACCCTCGCGCCAGTCGGCTACCGGACATGCTCGCTCGCCAGCTCAGGATCGGTGGCGCATCAACTGGCGGCACCGGCTCACCCGATACCCGCAGTGGCGGCTGAGTCCAACTTTATTCGGCGGGAAGTGGTGGGAGGCGATGTTCTTCCTCGTCGTGATCGAAGCGCGGCGAGGGGCCATCGTCCCGTGACGGCAGCGGCGGAAGTGGCCAGTCATTTGAGACGGGAGACGGGCCGCGTGATTCGGGGGTGCGAGTGGGAACGATCATCGATGGGGGCGTTTGAGTCAGCACGTTGGAGTTGGGTGACGTGGAACCGTTTTGAGTTCCACGAGGTTGAGTTGCCAGTGATGCGGCGGATGGAGCGGGCACCAGCAGCGCGACAATGTGTCGGTCGTGATCGGTGAAGCGGAGGGCGGCTTCGAGAACTTCAGCGGCACGGGTGTCGTCGTCGCAGTGCAGCCAGAGTCCCAGCAAGAACAGGCGATCGGCGTTGTGCAGGTCTTCTCGCACCCAACCGCTGATCTGCCGTTGAATGGACTTTCGTGCGGTCACAGTGTTCGGCCCAAACACCGAGTCGAGCCGCTCCGTCGAGGAGGCGACTGTGGGATCCAGTGCCAGCGCCACCTTGAACTCCCGCACGGCCAGTGGGAATCGGCACAGCGCGGTCTGTGCGAAGCCGAGTCGCAGGTGCGCTTCCGCTCGGTCCTCGGCCGCATCGACGGCATTGCGGTAATTGAGGCACGCTTGCGACCAATGACCGGCGCGCAACTGCTCGTCACCCGCGTCCTGTTGTTCACGGCTGAGTTGGATTGCGACGGGGCTGGAAGTGGCGAAGGGCTGCGATCCTCTGTCGCTCGTTGAGGGTGATTCCGTCAGAGGCGATTCAAACGTCTCGGCCACGGGGCTGATCGAATGGGGAGTCATGGGACCGGACTGCATTGGCGGTCTGCCCACGGCGGCTCTGAGTGAGGGCAGTTTGTGCGGGTTCGCACCCCACGGGCCGGGACCGAACCAGATCGGTGGTCCGAAGGGCATCACTCCCGGCAGACCCACGGCATGGCCCATGAAGGGGGGCGGATTGTTGTAGACCCCCGATCCCAATGGCTCGGGAAACGGCAGGCCATAGAGCGATGAAATGCCGTCGCGCCCCTGCTCGGGCAACGACCCACCCAACGAGAGACCGGGCCGGGGAAACCCTCGCCACGGTTGTGGGAAGTGCAACTGATACTGGTACTCGACCGTGAGCTGTTGTGAAGGAGCTGGCGCGGGCTGAGCCAGTACCGGACTGGCCATTTCGAGCCAGCACACGATCAGCATGAAGGGCAGATGACGCATGGCAAACCTGCAATGAAGGGACAACTTTCACGAGTCGAATCATCGCGCGGCAGTCCCACACGGGTCAACAGGCGATTTCCAGTTCTGATCGCACTGACGCTCCTCGCGCCGACAGGAACGTTCTGCCGTCGAATGCCGACGCGCAGCCGGAACGCGACACGCTTTTAGTACGACAACGCACGTTGGGACCGGCGCATCAATCACGGGCGAAGGGCAGGAGTTATACCTCGCGCGGCTTGATTTGAGGCCCAGGCGAGCCGCACGCCGTCAGGCTGCGGGTTCTTAATCGCCGCAGGAAACCCGTGGCCTTACGGCACACGGCTCGCCTGAAA
>JAYVOX010000528.1:0-4598 GCA_043757695.1 Schlesneria sp. | reverse complement strand
AGATGAAAACTTACCCACTCAAACCGGACGCTAGCGCGTTCCGGCTGATGAAATCAGCCGCTGGGCGCTAGCCCACGGTTGCGTTTGGTACGGTTTCATCTGCCGCTCGCCTGAGCAACTCCTAGAAAAAAGTGAAGCACCGGAGGACTTACGTCCACCGCTCGGAAAGCCTCCGATTTGGCCGGGCGAAGTCGAGTTTGGGTCAACCAATTTCGGGAAGTTGTCCGACCGATCGGCGGCTCGCGAAAAATGAGCTTGAAACCGCCTGACTCCGGGCGATGGCGAGACGCTCGGCCGACCAGCGCGACGAACTATCAGTCACCAGTGAGTGGTTCTTGAATCACATTCGTGCAGTCGATCAAGAGCCAGCAAATTCCGCTGGCGAGGTACATTCCCGCCAACAGCAGGAACAACGGCCCCCAGTTGGTTTGCAACATTGTGTTGCCATCGACCTGCTGTTTCGTCGTGTGCCAATCGAGCACTGTGCCAAACACGATCGGCATCACGATGCCGCCGATCGTGCCGGACGTGTTGATGATGCTGAAGACCGTGGCCGAGTACCGTCCGCCGAGATCTGTGCAGGTGCCCCACACGGTGGGCTGGCTCCAGTCGCTGAAGAACTTGGCCAGCATGAGAGCGACGCCAGCGGCCAAGGCCGCACTCGCCGGAAGAGGAATGCTGTTGTGGAACGCTTGCCGCAGCGGTTCGATGAGAACGGCAAATGTCTCCGTCTGACAACTGACGACATACAGCATCGCGCAGCCGATGATCTTGCCGACAAACCCGATCCCGCTGCGTGACCAACGACGGTTGCCGGTCGCGGTAATCAAGTGATCGTTCAGCCATCCTCCCGCGATCCCTCCGAGAGCACCGCCCCACAGCGGCAGACTTGCCAGCCAAGCCACGCTGGCGATCTTGAGACCGTGGCGATCCAGAAAGAATTTGCCCATGAGATAGACGAACGCAACATCGGACCCTGCATCCAAGAACTGCTGCACAACGAAGTACCGCAGGCTGCGATTGCGACAGGCTTGTCGCCACGGCAAACGACCGGTGAGCGACGCCGGGCCTGCCGCCGAACCGTCAGTGATGAGGCTTCGCTCCGCCTCATTCACGCGAGGATCCGCCAGTGGCGAATTCCGAAACAGCAACAGAAAGGCGACACCAAACAGCACTCCCGCGAAGCCCATCACCGCGAGAGCCGTTTGCCAGGTCAAGCCGCAGCCGTCCATCAGCACGACACCCAGAATGATCGAAGACATCGCACCGCCCGCCCGTCCGAACGTCGTGGCCACCCAGCCTTGAATGGTGGTCCGACTCCGCAACGGAAACCAGACGCGCGTGGCCTTGGTCAGTCCCGGATAGCAGCCCGCTTGAGCCGCTCCAAACAGCAACCGCAACGCCCCGATGGTCGGCAGGTTTCCCGTGAGGCCAAACCCGACAAGTGCCACCGACCACAGGATGATGCTCGCGCCGAGAAACAGATGCGGCCCGAACAGGTCGATCGCCATGCCGCTCGGAATCTGCCCCGCCGCATACGTCCAATAGAACAACGAAAAGACGAACCCCGACTGCGTGTGATCGAACTGGTACGTCTCCTGAATCTTCGGCCCGACAATGTTCCACGCATACCGATGCAGATAGAGAAACCACGATGTTCCACAAGCCAGACAGAACATCAGCCAACGAACGTTGCTCGGGCTGTTGTTGAACTGTGACTCGGCAATCGAAGTTGAGTCTGGAGCCGTCGCCGCATGGGGTGTCGAAGAGGACGCGTCGGGAAGAGGCATGCGAAACGAATCCTCAATGAGATGAACGGGACTCATTTTCCCGTAGGTCAGATGTCTGTTGGCGTGATCAGGCTATTCAGACGATCACGAACGGCTCGAACCAGCTCCACGTTCAAAGCACATCCGAATGTGGCTTGTCGCGAACGCCAATCGAGATTTTTGACTTGGTCCGCCAAGATGACGCCGGTAACGGGTAATCCTGCGGGCATCGCAACTTCAAACGGATATCCCTTTTGTTGATTTGTGATGGGACACATTACTGCCAAGCCTGTTTTGGCGTTGTAGCGTTCGGGAGAAAGGACCACTGCTGGGCGACGCCCCGCCTGTTCGTGTCCCGCTTGGGGATTGAATGTGATCCGAACCACATCCCCTCGATCCGGCACATAGGCTATTGACGCAGTCACCATGCCTCTGCTCCGACTGGTCCCACAGTTTCAATTTCACCATGACGATTTTCGTCGGTGATGCCGTCAATCAGGTCATCCAGCGAGGGGGACGCAGAGGGGGCAGACGCGCGAATCATCACTTGCCCGCGACGAACGCATTCAAGGTCAATGGACACGGATTCCACGAAGCCACTTCTCTGCACGACTGCGTCAGGGATGCGAACCACCAGACTGTCGCCCCAGCGCTCAACACGGCTTTCCATTTCATTCTCCTGTTCTTCGTTTCATCATGCACGCCGATCGTCAATCTCACAACGGCGACGAAACTCTTCGTCACCACGGTTGTTCTCGACCGACACAGAGGATGAACTGGCCCTGACGGACACGCGCCGCCCAAGCTTGGCCGACCACGAGGCCAGCGACTCCCGCGCGGACGGGCCACGCCGGTTCGTCGATGCGGGCGAAGTCGTGCAGGTGGCCGACGATGTCGCCTCGCTTCACTCGCGCGCCGCACGGCAGAACCTCTTCGTAGTGACCGGCGAACGGCGCGGGGACATAGCACTCGAAGTCCACGATTGCAGCGCACTTCTGAGTTCCGTCGGCGTGATGCGCGATCGGTTCGAGCTTGCCCACAAGCTGCCCGTGATTGATCGCCGCTGCGAGGACGCCTTGTCGCGCATACGTCACGCCCTTTCGCAGCACGGCTTCCCCCCAACCGAGTTCCGTCCCCACGGTGATCTTGCCGAGTCGTTCCGCTTCGCTCGTGAGCAAACCCGGCGTGTTGTTCTGATAGACCATGATCATCGGCACTCCGAACCAGCGTGCGGCGTCGGCCGTCAGCCGCGCCTGCTCGGGATCGTCGATCGGATGGAAGCTGGCACAGATGTCGAAGCGGACCATCGTCCCTCCCGAGTGGAGGTCGATCACCACGTGAACTTGCGGCCAGAGGTAGTCGCGCACAAACGCCGCCAAACGATGCGTGATCCCGGCCAGAGTCGGCTGCTTCCCCGCACCGTCGATAAACGCGCGGTTCAGGTTGACTCGATCCGCCTCGACACTGTCGCGCGTTCCCGTCCGAAACGCCTCGACGTTCAGTACGGGAATGATGATGACGCGACCGGTCACGGTGGCGAGGTCGATCTCACCCAAGAGCTGCTTCAACGCGACCGGCCCCTCGTACTCGTTGCCGTGCGTCGAACCGAACGCGATCAGCCCCTGGCCTCGCTCCGCCTTCGGCCCGACCCACACGGTGAGCGGAATCAACTGCGCACCCCACATCGTGTCGTGTTCGAGTGCCACCCAGTAGTCGCGACGACCGGGTGATTCCAAATCAAGATCAGCAGGTTTGACGACAAGGCGAGTCATGGTTGGTTCCGTGGAATGATTCGAGATCAGATGGGCTGCGCGGTTCAACGCGGAACGTGCCGAGGCAATTGGTTTTGTTCCCTCCCCTCGGCGGGGAGGGTTAGGGAGTGGGGCGATGCCGCGTGGAGACCGGATCCCCAATTCATCCCCCCTCCCCGGCCCTCCCCGCCGAGGGGAGGGAGGAAGAGTTGCACAAGTGGGGAATGGATCGCCTGCCCGTTGCTCACTCGAACAAGCTCGCGACCGAGACGCGGAAGCCGGGGAGATCGGGTTCCGCCGTGAGGTCTTCGTCGTCGGTAAAGAACTCTGTCTTGCGACCCTGACGGTGAACGCGGACGGTGCGGAAATGAGGATCGACAATCCAGACCTGCTTCACTCCTGCCGCGATGTAGAGGTCGATCTTGTCGTTGATCTCTTCCGTCGTATCGCTGGGCGACAAGATTTCGACGGCGAGAACCGGGACACCTTCGATCATCGTCGAATCATCGGTCTGCGCGGCGGCGGTCTCGGCGGAGATGTAAGCCACGTCGATCCCGACAGTCGTATCGGGATCGCGGCTCAGATAGACACCTGCCTCGCCCGAGTGAATCTCACCGCGCGGTGCTGGCAACGTCAGAACCCAATTCCAAAGCGATCGGACAATCGAGGCTTCACTCTTGGAATGAAAGCGACTTCGGAACGACTTCGGTTTCTCCTTCAAGACACCTCGAATCAGATTGCGCTCCACTCCGTTCTCAAGAATCGCCAGTAGCTCGGCGTTGGTCATCAAGCGGGGGGCGGTGGCGGTACTCACGATGGCGGCTCTCCTTCAGGGCAGGCGAATGAGTCGATACTTCAAGGCATTCTGGGTGTCGCTTCGGAGCGGGTCAACGGCATCGATCGAGTTCACCGAAACACCGTTCGCTTGCCCGCGAAGTGCTTCAACTTGTCGAGGTCGATGTCCACGCCGAGGCCCGGTTTGGTCGAGATCATCAGGTTGCCTTCGGCGTCGATGGTGAACGGCTCGGTGGTCAGTTCGTCGATGTAGGCACACGGCGTGAGGTATTCGACGTACCGC
>JAYVOX010000527.1:0-4612 GCA_043757695.1 Schlesneria sp. | reverse complement strand
TCCTTGGCTGCCTGTCAGTACGGAATCTTCAATCCGTCGTGGGAGAGTTGCACTCCTGCTGGCAGCCGCGCGTTGGTCTCGGTGTATTCGAGATAGTGCGAGACGTGTGTGAGATAAGTCTGCTTCGGGCGGACTCGCTCGACGACTTCCAGTGCCTGTGGAATGCCAAAGTGCGTGGCGTGTGGTTCGTCGCGCAGGGCATCCAGAATCAGCACTTCCAAGCCTTCGAGCAGCGGCCAGCTCTCCTCCGGGATGAAGCTGACATCCGTGCAGAAGGCGACGTTGCCGATGCGGAACCCGAGTACCGGTAGCTTGCCGTGCATCAAGCGGATGGGCTGAACTCGCGCCCCCAGCAGCTCAAACGGTTCGAGTCCAATCCGCCGCAGTTCCAGTTGCGGCACGGCACCGTAATGCTGCTCGGGGTCGATCTCGGCGAATGCGTAGGCATAGGCCGCGCGAATCTGTTGCTCGACGATCTCCTCGCAATAGAGCGGTACGGCGTGCTTCAGCCGGTAGCCGAACAGACGCAGATCATCGAGACCGAACAAGTGGTCGGCGTGACTGTGTGTGTAGACCACCGCGTGAACCAAGTCGATCCGTTCGCGCAACAGTTGGATGCGCAATTCGGGCGAGGTGTCGATGAGGAACGTCCCCTGAGTCGTCTTCACGGCGACACCGGTGCGCGTGCGGTTGTTGCGCGGGTCGGTCGATTCACAGACGGCGCAGTGACAGCCGATGATCGGTACGCCGTGGCTGGTGCCAGTCCCGAGCAGGATGAGTTCGCGAGGGGAGTCAGAAGAGTCAGACATCGCGCAAGAAACCGTATCAGAGGATGCTGGCAGAACACTCACACAGGCGTTGGCGGATGTGTGTGGCGAGGCGATCCACTCGCAAACACACACCGTGCGTCGCGAGTTTAGCAAGCTCGTTACGGGAACGCAGTCAGCCTTTCGCCCGCGCCGTACTCAGTCCTGCTCAAGGCCTAAGCGGTCTGCAACTCGGTGCAGTGTGGACTACCGAAAGTCGATGAGCCATATGGTTATGAAACCACTGTGATCGTCGTCGTGACCAGAAAGTGGCGGTACCCGGCATGACGGTTGCGATGTCGTCCTCCGTCGAAATGACTTTGACGTGATCGCCGCACGGAAGCAATCGCCGAGACGAATCGCGGGCGAGCGGTTTGGTCCACCAAGTGTAGTTCGGCTGGGGGTGCAGCTGGAGACGGCCCGATGGCCGCAGCCAGGTGAGCGCCTGTGCTCTCAGCCGACTACTCTTTTGATCGCTGCAGCGCGAGAACGCAGAGCCGGACCTCCCCGAGACGCGTCTCTTCCAGACCAGCCACTTTGCTTTGACGATTCCGACAAAAGTCACGTGGGGCAGATTTGTAATCTGCCCGTGTCGCGTGTTTCGCTTGGATTCGGGCAGATTACAAATCTACCCCACGTTGAGTTTGGACTTTTGTCGGAAGCGTCTGGCTTGGTACTGATTCGTTTGATTCGTGGTTCAACCACTTCTGCCGCTTTGTAGGTCTCGTCACTGAGGTGTTTCCGTTTCGAGTGGGCTGGCAATACCATGCCGTCCGATGCAACGATCACACTTGAGCTGGAGACGGTCATGGCCCGCGTTGGGATTCTCGCGCTGATTCAGGAATCGAACACGTTTTTGCTGGGGCTGACGACGTTCGAGCATTTCCGGCAAGACCTCATTCTCTCTGGTGAGGAAGTTCGGCGGCATTTCGCGGCGGCACATCATGAAGTGCGTGGCTTCTTCGAGGGGCTGAATCGCGCGGGGATCGAAGCCGTGCCGATCTTCGCCGCGCGGGCCTATCCGTTCGGGACGATCGAGTCGGCTGCGTTCGACCGCCTCCTCAGGCTGATGCTCGACGAGTTGCAGTACGCGGGACGGCTCGATGGGCTGCTCGTCGCGCCGCATGGAGCCACCGTGGCCGAGTCGCATCCGGATGTCGATGGCCACTGGCTGACTCTCGTGCGACAAGCGGTCGGTCCTCAAGTGCCGATCATTGGAACACTCGATCCTCACGCGAACCTGTCGCCGAAGATGGTGGCTGCGACCGATGCCTTACTCAGCTATCGCACCAACCCGCACATCGACCAAGAGCAGCGCGGCCTCGAAGCGGCAGAGCTGATGGCGCGAACGTTGCGCGGCGAAGTCCGACCGACTCAAGCGGCCTGCTTCCCCCCGATGGCCATCAACATTGAACGGCAATGCACGAGCGAGCCGCCGCTGTCGGAAGTCGTCGCACAGTTTGAATCGGCTCGTGGTCAGCGCGGCGTGTTGGGGGTGAGCCTGATGCTCGGCTTCCCCTACGCGGATGTGGCCGAGATGGGTTCGGCGTCGCTCGTGGTGACCGACAACGATCCGCTCTTGGCGCAATCCGTGGCGAGGCACCTCGGTGAAGTCCTGTGGTCGCAGCGCGAGGGGTTGGAGGGTTCGTTCGTCTCCGTGGAAGAGTCGGTGTCTCAAGCGAGATCGCTGCCGGGGCCGGTCTGCCTGCTCGACATGGGCGACAACGTGGGAGGTGGCTCACCCGCGAACGGGACTTGGCTGGCTCACGAACTTCATCGGCAAGCGGTCGGGCCATCGTTCGTCTGTCTCTACGATCCGACTTCCGTAGTGCAAGCCGAAGCGTTGGGGGTTGGCTCGCGCATCAGGCTGTCGGTCGGAGGTCAGACCGACGAACTGCACGGCCCGCCGTTTCACGCCGTCTTCGTGGTGACGTTCGTCGGTGACGGGCAGTTCTCGGAGGATCAAGTTCGTCACGGTGGCATCGCGAACTTCGATCAGGGTCGCACCGCCATTGTGGAGACGGAGGATGGACTCCTCACGGTGATGCTGACCTCGCGCCGAGTCCCCCCGTTCAGCCTCAAGCAACTGACGACGTTTGGTCTCGACCCGCAAGCGTTTCACGTCTTAGTCGCGAAGGGTGTGAACGCGCCGCTCGCCGCGTATCAGCCGGTCTGTCGCAGCATTCTGCGCGTCAATACGCGCGGCGTGACGACCGCTGACATGACGCAACTCGACTACCATCACCGCCGTCGTCCGATGTTCCCATTCGACCGCGATGCGGTCTGGTCACGCTGACGTGAGTTCGGTTTGTCGCCTGCCCATCAACCCGACAATCGCCCTGACACACGAAGAGGTGGAGACCTTCGGTCGGGCGTTTCGGCGGGGTCAGGAGACCCATGCCGAACACGGTCGCGTGACCGTGTTGTTGTTCTCTGCTCATTCACTCTGCACTTCATTCACTCTTCACGGGGACACGCACAATGAACGATGGCATCTGGCGATTCGCAGAATGGTTCGATCCGGTTCCGGCTGCGGCGCGGATCACGCTGGGTGAAGGGAACACGCCCGTCGTGCGATCACGGCGGTTGGGGCCGAGCGTCGGCTTGAAGAATCTGTTCTTCAAGCTGGAGATCACCAACCCGAGCGGTTCGTACAAGGACCGGTTCGCATGTGCGGCGGTCTCGGACATGGTGGCGAACGGGAAGACGGAGTGCATCGCGACCTCGAGCGGCAACACGGGAGCGGCGCTCGCGGCCTACTGCGCCGTGGCGGGCATCTCGTGCGAGATCGCCATCGTCGAAGGGGTCCCGGCGGGAAAGTTGAAGCAGATGCTGGCCTATGGCGCGCAGCTCTATCGCGTGCGCGGCTTTGGTCTCGACAACGTCGTGTCGGATCGAGTGCTCGACTGTTTGAGAACGCTCAGCGCGCGACCGCAGGCTCAGATGCTGATCAGCGCGTTTGCGATCAGTCCCGTCGGCATGAGTGGCGTGAAGAGCATCGCGCATGAACTGGCTGAGCAATCGCAATCCCTCGACCGTGCTGCGTGGGATCATGTCTTCTGTATGGCGGGAGGCGGTGGCTTGGTGCTCGCGACGGCTCTCGGCTTCGAGCAACTTCAGCAGGCGGGGCGATTGAATCGGTTGCCTCGTGTCGAGTGTGTGCAGCCGAGTGGGAACGACACGATTTCGGGACCGCTCTGCGCGGGACTGAATCTCGCGCAGCCCATTCAATGCACGAGCAAGATCAGCGGCCTGCAAGTCCCTTCGGTCATCGACGGCAACGAGGTCATCGCCGCCTGTCGGCGGAACGGCGGGACGGGCCATCTGGTGAGTGACGAGTTCGTCTGGGAGGCGCAGTCACGACTGGCTCGTGAGGAAGGCATTTTCGCGGAACCGGCCGCCTCGACAGCGGTGGCCGGTGCGTTGCAAGCGGCTCGCGCGGGCCAGCTTGATCCCGACGCGAACGTGGTTTGCCTCGTCACCGGCTCGGCGTTCAAAGACCCGGCCGCGTTGGACGTAATGGTGCAGGGAACCTCCGCGCCACTGATTGAACTCGCCGACTTGGAACGTCGAGTCCGCGAGGCAAGGTAATGAGCCGTCAACGCTGACATCAGGCGTGGGATCGGCTTCGCGCCCGTCGTTCTTGGCTGACAGGCGGATTTCTGAACTCGACTTTTGCCATTTTTGGAGTGCGGGGATTCATCGCTGCTTTCCTTTCTCGATTTTTGCCTGCATTTTTGAAGACCCACGGCACGGTCGAGTCCTTCAGAAATGTCAAACACCAGAAAAGAAAGCGGCAATCAATT
>JAYVOX010000526.1:0-4614 GCA_043757695.1 Schlesneria sp. | reverse complement strand
TGCGACACCGCCGCGACGTTCGACCGCGCGCTGAAACTTCTCCCGGTCTTTTTTCATCGCACGAAACGGATCCTTCTCGGTCGTGTTGAGCCACATCTCGCACTACGCCGACAACGTGGCGTACCTCGACAAGCTGATCGGCAAACTCGTCGCGGAGTTGGAGGCCCTGAAACTGCGAGAGAAGACGCTGATTGTATTCGCGGGTGACAACGGCAGCGTTCCGATCGGCACTGTGGGTGGACGCCGCGTCGATGGCAAGAAGCACACGATGCTCGAAGGGGGCAGCCGCGTGCCGCTCATCGTCAACTGGCCCGGCACCACGCCGACCGGTGTCGTGCTGAAAGACCTCGTGGATTTCAGCGACATGCTTCCCACGTTTGCCGAACTGGCCGGAGCCAAGTCGGCCAAGGGCCTCACCATCGACGGCCACAGCTTCGCCCCACAATTGCGCGGCGAGAAGGGCCAGCCGCGTGAATGGGCCTACGTGCAACTCGGCAACCAGCGCTACGTTCGCAGCGACCGCTGGAAGCTGACCGGTGACGGTGAACTGTTCGATATGCAGGACGCCCCGTTCCGCCAAATTCCTGTCGCAGCCGACACCGGAGATTCTGGAGCAAAGGCTGCGCGGACAACGTTGCAAGCAGCCCTCGACGGCCCGCTGGCTCAAGACTTAGGCAGCACGGCTCCCGTGAAGAAGAAAAAGGCCAAGAAGTATCAGGCGGTCAGTTCGGTCATACCGTAACAACTTGAAGGCAACGCGAAGACGGTTGCACTTCCCGGTGGGCGGTCTGCTCCGGTGGGCAAATGGGGATGGTGTCACTCGTCAGCAGATGTTTGAGTACAGTTTTCTTGGAGTGTGTCTGGTCATGTGCGGTCGCATCAACCTGCGGGCATCGCCTGCGGAACTGCAACAGATGTTCAACTTGTTCCGCGAGCCGGAATGGTCGCCCCGCTACAACCTCGGGCCGATGCAGCGGATGTTGGCCGTGCGGTTGAAGCCCGAGGGGACACGATTGGCGGAGCCGTTGCAATGGGGGTTGGTGCCGGGTTGGGCGAACGACCCGAAGCTCGGTTCGCAGTTGGTCAACGCGCGGGGCGAGACGGTGGCCACGAAGCCGTCGTTTCGGAGCGCCTTCAAGCAGCGACGTTGCCTTATCCCGGTGAGCGGCTATTACGAATGGCAGGTCATCAACAGCAAGACCAAGCAGCCCTGGCACATCTTTGGAGCCGATGGCGGTCTGCTCGCCTGTGCGGGACTGTGGGAGTCCTGGCAGGCTCCGGACGGAAGCAACCTGGAAACGTGCGCCATTATCACGACGACTCCCAACGAGAATCTGGTCGAGATTCACGACCGGATGCCGGTGATCCTCGCCGATGAGCACTGGAGTCTGTGGCTCGATCCCGCAATCGAGGATGCGCCCGTCCTCACGAAGTTGCTCGTGCCGTGTCCGAGTGACTGGCTGGAGAAAGCGCCGATCAGCTCACTGGTCAACAGCGTGCGCAACGAATCGCCCGAGTGTCTGACTCCGATCAAGCTGCCGCGCAGTTTGTTTTAGAGCCTGTCCAAGAATGACTCCGTGATTGGTCTCGTCGGCGGAGCGACGAGACTACTGTAGTCCCGTCGCTCCGCCGACGGGACGGGCTGTTCAAAACACGGCGTACTTCTTGGACAGGTTCTGAGCTCGACTTTTGCCTTTCCATTTGGACTGCGGCAATTGATTGCCGCTTTCCTTTCTCGTTTCGTGTGGGTTTTTGAAGGACTGGTCCAGTGCCGGGGCATTCAAAAATGTGGTGAGAAGCAGAGAAAAGAAAGCGGTGATGAATCCCCGCAGTCCAAAGGTGGCAAAAGTCGAGCTTAGCGGTTCACCGGAAGTCGCGCGAGCGGTTCACGACTGATCCCAAGGCATCGGTCAGGTCCACCATTCGATCGACGAGCAGATGGATGACGCCGTGCTGGCGTTGCAGGATGCCGTGGACGATCAACGCCGAAGCGCCTCGCGCAATCGGACGGAATCGTTCCCAAGTGTTGACGTGAACGATCAGGTTCGCCGTCCCGGTCTCATCCTCAATCGTCATGAACGTGATCCCGTTCGCGGTCGTAGGACGTTGCCGCAACAGCACCAAACCCGCGACACGGTAGCGGCGTTCCGGTTCGACATGAGCCAACTCGGCCGTGCGAATCACACCGGACTGTTCGAGTGTCTCGCGCAGAAAGCTCAACGGATGCCCTCGCAGCGACAACCCCGCCGTCTGGTAATCGGCGACCACTTCCTGCGCCAGTGTCATGGTGGGGAGTGCGACCGCCTGCTCGTCGTCCAATGCGGAGAACAGCGGTGAGGATTCGCGAGCGGGCAGCGCATCCCAGACCGCCGTCCGCCGAGCCGTCTTCAAGGAACGGAACGCATCCGCCTTGGCCAGCAGCGACAGCTCACTGCGGCCGATCCCCGTGCGCCGCACGAAATCGGCCTGAGAGAGGAATGGTCCCGCCTGACGCGCCACGGCGATCTGCTCGGCCGTGGATCGCCTCAGGCTGTTGATGATTCGCCAGCCCAACCGCAGAGCTAGTGACCCCTTCGCGTGTCGCTCCAGCGTGCAATCCCACTCACTCGCATTGGCATCGACGGGACGGACCTCCACTCCTTCACGGCGGACTTCGGCGATCAACTGCGCCGGTTCATAGAACCCCAGTGGCATGCTGTTGAGCAGAGCGGCCGTGAACGTCGCCGGGTGATGGCGTTTGAGCCACGCGGACGCATAGACGAGCAGGGCGAAGCTGCTCGCATGGGACTCCGGAAAGCCGTACTCACCGAAGCCGCGAATCTGTTGAAACAGGCGTTCGGCGAAGTCGGACGTGTAGCCGTTGCGGAGCATTCCCTCCACCAGCTTCTTCTGAAACTGGTCGATGACGCCCTGACGCCGCCAGGCCCCCATCGCGCGACGAAGTTGGTCGGCCTCTCCGGCGGTGAACCCGGCCGCGACCATCGCGACGCGCATCGCCTGTTCTTGGAAGATGACCACGCCCAGCGTCTTCTCCAACACCGCCCTCACGGCTTCACTCGGGTAAGTGACCGGTTCCTCCTTGGCTCGTCGTCGCAGATACGGATGAACCATGCCTCCCTGAATCGGTCCCGGCCGAACGATGGCCACCTCCACCACGAGATCATAAAAGCAACGCGGCTTCAGTCGCGGCAACATGCTCATCTGTGCCCGCGACTCGACCTGAAACACGCCGATCGACTCGGCCCGGCACAGCATGTCGTAGACCGCGGGATCTTCGGCGGGGACGGTGGCCAGCGTCAGTGCGCGGCCCGTGTGCTGGTGGATCAACTCGAACGACTTCCGAATCGCGGTCAGCATCCCCAGTGCAAGACAATCGACCTTGAGAATGCCCAGCACATCGAGGTCGTCCTTGTCCCATTCGATGACGGTGCGGTTCGCCATCGCCGCGTTCTCAATCGGGACGATCTCGCACAACGCCCCGCGCGTGATAATCATGCCGCCAACGTGCTGACTGAGATGACGCGGGAAGCCGAGCAGTTGCTCGACGAGAATCACCAACTGTTTGCCGAGCCGCGATTCGGGATCGAAGCCGACTTCACGGAGTCGGGCGGCGAGGACATCCCCCTCGCGGCGTGAGTGCTCGACCGACTTGGCCAGCGTATCGACGCGATCCAACGACAGGCCGAGCGCCTTCCCCACGTCGCGCACCGCCGACTTGGGACGGTAGGTGATGACTTCGGCCGTCATCTCCGCTCGTTCGCGCCCGTACTTCTCGTAGAGATATTGCAGGACGTGTTCCCGTGCCTCGTGCTCGAAGTCCACGTCGATGTCGGGGGCCTCGCCCCGCTCCTTCGAGATGAATCGCTCGAACAGCACGTCGATGCGGTCGGGATCGACCGACGTAACACCGAGGCAAAAGCAGACCGCCGAGTTCGCCGCCGAACCGCGTCCAATCTTTCTACGGCTTCAATGGGGCCGTGCTTCATGAGCACGGAAGACTGACGACGCTGCCGCGATAGCCGCCGACGCCCAGCCGCTTCAATGGGGCCGTGCTTCATGAGCACGGAAGACGCGACTTAAGCACGCTGCTCGGCAGGGATGTCTGCGCTTCAATGGGGCCGTGCTTCATGAGCACGGAAGACGAGCAGAGAAACCGTTTGAAGTAGGTGTGACATTTGGCTTCAATGGGGCCGTGCTTCATGAGCACGGAAGACGGCTACGGCAACGGCAACGGCTAGTTATATCGGAATTGCTTCAATGGGGCCGTGCTTCATGAGCACGGAAGACCAGTTGCCGGGTATATCGACACGGAGATCGGAGACATCGCTTCAATGGGGCCGTGCTTCATGAGCACGGAAGACGATGACGTGGTGAACGTCTCGACAGCCGAGATACTGCTTCAATGGGGCCGTGCTTCATGAGCACGGAAGACCGAATCTGTGGGCCAACGGCTTGTTCGCCACCAGCGAGCTTCAATGGGGCCGTGCTTCATGAGCACGGAAGACACGGCAATAAATTCCTGACTCTACCGGATTGCAGGTGTGAGATTTCTGAAGCCCATCAGTGAGGTTGAGGCGGTGAGGTTGTGGAGCCAGTGTTCGTGATAGCGTTTTC
>JAYVOX010000525.1:0-4632 GCA_043757695.1 Schlesneria sp. | reverse complement strand
GCCACCAGTTGCGGTGTTCGGTCAGGCCCTGATCGACATACGCCCGCCAGTGGCTGAGGACTTTGGTCCAACAGGTGTCGCCGTAGCCCATCGCTTCGTGGATGTCTTTGAACTCCTTCACGTACCACTCGCGACCGATCTGCGCGTGCAGCACTTCATCCGCCCAGTCGAAGTCCTGAATCACGGCGGCCAGCGGCAGTCCCGAGGCTTGGCCCACTTCCCACTCGAACCGCTTCCCCGTGCGTGGCATCAGGCCCTGTTCGATAAAGAACAAGACGGCGTGACGCTCCCACGGTTCGAGCTGCGTGTTCAGGTTGAGCGACCACGTGAAGTTGATCGGGATGCGCGACCAGTCGATCCCCAGCGCGACGAACCCGACTTCGCCGAGCATCGCGTGACGAGCCTCATCCCACAGTTGCCGCGTCATGTCGCGCCGGTACTTCCACGGCTTCCCCTTCGTCTGCGACAGGATGCTGGCCATCATCTCGGGCACGTCGATCTCACGCAGCCGCTTGTAGAGCATCATCAACACCTTGTCGCGCGCGGCGAACCGTTCGTCGTAGAGAAAGGCTTCCGGATTTACTCCTGCGTTGTACGAGTCGGTGAAGCGCGCGTCCCTCTGCGGCACGGGGTCGTATTGATACGGCGTGGCGGAGAAGTGAGGAGCGGGAGTTGAGGGTCGAGGGTTGAGGGCAATGTCGAGACGCCGCGCTTGTCGCCCCGGCTCGGGCACCGCCGCTTCGGTGGTCGGGAGAGGGCTAGGGTGAGGGGGCTGCTCTTCGCCTGTTCCCTCCCCTCGGCGGGGAGGGTTAGGGAGGGGAGGGTTAGGGAGGGGGGCGGCGGCGTTCACCGGGTCTGCATTCAGAATCGAAGCGGTTGACAGGTTCTTCCCAAAGTTTGGCGTCGCGGGTTGATCGTCCCCCCTCCCCAGCCCTCCCCGCCGAGGGGAGGGAGAAAGAAAGGCGTCGCCTGCGCTGGCAAGGCAGTCGTCCAACAACGCGACCCACGGTTCGAGTCGTTCGCGTGACGCTTCGTCCACGAAGGCCGCTGCCGCTCGTTCGCCGTAGGCCCGCAGGTCGTGAAGTTCCAGCAGGCAGAATCGGTTCAGGCGCACGGTCGGTGCATCCGCCAAAAGATTTGTCGTCGCCTGATACTGTTCGAGCGACTCGATCAACGCCGGAACGATTACCTCGTAGATGCCGATCACCAGTTCAATGTGACTCGGTGAACAGAGCACTTCGTCGCACAGCAGCTTCAGCGACTCATGCGGCACCGCCTCCAACCCGAGCGGCGGTTCACGCATCTCTCCCACACGCTGCCGATACGCCGACGCATGTTCGGCACACAGGTGAGCGTGGAGACTGAACGCCATCTTCAACTCATAGACCGGCTCCGCCGTGATCCGCGCGGTGAGCATCTCGTGCAATCGAACGAGCAAGTAATGATGCCGCTTGATCCACGAGACGCAGCGTTCGACAGACAACTCCGCCCGCTGAGCCTCCTCAAACGAGCAGAGTCCCGCGAGGGGTGGAAGGTTGAAACCTGTTGCCATTGTCATTAGCTGTCTCTCGATTAGGAGTCGGAAGTGCCAGGCTGTTGGCGGCAGATTATAGTCCGGCCCGTTGCCAATCTCCCTGTTGACACGACCGTTCTTCTTCCTTCCCACGCCTGTATTCTTCCCCATGCACATCGTCCACTACATCACGCGGCTCATCATTGGCGGGGCGCAGGAGAACACGCTGCTGACCTGTGAGGACCAGCACAGCCTGTTTGGCGACAAGGTGACGCTCATCACCGGGCCGGGAATTGGTCCCGAGGGATCGCTCGAAGAGCGTGCTCGTCGCGGCGGGTTTGATTTGCGGATCATAGAGGCGTCGAAGCGGGCCATTCATCCTTGGCACGATTGGAAAACGTATCGCGAGTTGCAGCGACTCCTGCGCGAGATCAAGCCGGACTTGTTGCACACGCACTCATCGAAGGCGGGGATCATTGGGCGCGCTGTCGCCGGAAAGCTGCGGCTGCCGTGCGTTCACACGATCCACGGCGCGGCGTTCCATTATGGACAGAGTTGGCTCGCTCATCGGACTTATCAATCGCTCGAACGTTGGGCGGCGAGACACACGCACAAGTTCATCTCAGTTTGCGACGCGATGACCGACCAGTACGTGGCGGCGGGAGTCGCCTCGCGCGACAAGTTCGTGACGGTTTACAGCGGCTTCGATGTCGCGCCGTTTCTCGCGCCGCCTCGACCGCCGGAAGAAGTCCGTCGCGAGTTGGGTCTGCTCCCCGATCAGATCGTCATCGGCAAGGTCGGGCGACTCTTTCCGCTCAAAGGTCACGAGTACGTCCTGCGCGCGGCAAGAGCAGTCATCGAGCGTTGTCCCCACGTCCGGTTCCTGTTCGTCGGCGATGGCATCTTGCGACAGCAGTTTGAAGCGGAGCTGACTGCGAACGGCCTGCGAGATCACTTCGTCTTTGCGGGACTCGTTCCACCGAGTCAAGTTCCCGAGCTGATTCACGCGATGGACATCGTCGTCCACACGAGCGTCTGGGAAGGATTGGCTCGCGTGCTGCCTCAAGGTTTGATCGCGGGGAAGCCGGTCGTCAGCTACGACACCGACGGCGCGAAGGAAGTGGTCATCCCGCACGAGACCGGCTATCTGTTGCCGTCACAGTCGATCGACGAACTCTCGAATGCCCTGTGTGAACTCGCGACCGATCCCGCGCTGAGGCACCGTCTCGGAGCCACCGGCCGCGCCCGCTTTCGCGAACAGTTCCGCCACCAGTTCATGACGGGACGAATCCGCGAGGTCTATGCGGAAGTGCTTGGGAGGCATCGCTGATGAGTTCACAACCCACCACGTTCTCCAATGAACGCATGATCGTGCGAGGCACACCGATTATCCCTCTCGCGGCCATGAGTGAGAAGTTTTTAGGCGAGCCGTGTGCCGTCAGGCCACGGGTTTCTGGCAACGATCAAGAATCCGCAGCCTTACGGCATGCGGCTCGCCAAAGTCTCATGTTTGGCCGCGTGCGGTATAGCCACGTACCACTCACTACGAGTTTGTTTGTGTGGCTGATCGGCATCTATCAAAAGCACATCTCGCCGTACAAAGGCTTTCGATGTGCTCAGAGAGTCCGTCATGGCGGTCTCTCCTGTTCAGAGGCGGTGCGTGTGATCCTGTTGGAGGACGGGCTGTGGTGCGGTCGATCACGGATTCGTCAACGATTCCAAGAGTGTCGCGCCGCCTCGCTGTCGCTACGGGCTGAATGCGCCGTGATGTCCGAGGAAGTTCCGGGTGAAGAAGTGGGCGACGAGAGACGAGATGACCATGTCTCTCCACCAAAGCCACCTCGTCAGGATGTACCGGACGCTCTGAGGGCCGCTTGGCATTGCTGCTCGACATGCAGTCCCGATTGCGGCGGTGCAGTCCTCACCTCGGGAGTCGATGGTTGCAGTTGTACTCCTTGGTAGCAGTGTTCGGTCGCGCGTCCTCGGCTCGCCGATACGGATTCGCATCGTGATTTGTGGGAACTGTTGCCAGACGAGGTTTCCTCGCGATAGCGCGTTGAACTTGAACGCCTCGACGGGCAGGAGTGCCCATCCTACGGACCCGACTCGCCACACACTGCCATTTCAAGAGCCGTCACTTGAGGAACCGGACTCGTTCCATGTCGGGCATGCGCAGGTGCATCTCGTGATCTCCGATGCGCAGGCGACCCGGCTTTGAGGGGAGGTGGACCAGAAACGGTTTGCCCAAGAGCAGCGAGCGATGGACCGGGGCTTCATCCCAACGGCGACTGTCGTGTGAGAGCGGGCTATTGTCGCCGAGCATGAAGAAGTCATCCGGTCCCAACTGATGCGGGCGGTTCACACCATGACGGGCACGCGACGAGGTGTAGTACACGTCGCGATAGAGTCGGAGTTGATCGACGCGCACGTCGAGGCCGCGCGCTCCGAAACGGACGGCACTGTGGGGCGCGGGCGTTCCCATCGGAGTCTCGAACGGCAGCGGTTCCAACACCGATTTCCCGTTCACGGCGACCGCCACTTGGCTGTCGAACAGTGAGACCTCAATCGTCGCTCCCTTGTCGAGCGACGTGGGCCAATCGCCAGTGACAGCGGGAGCGTCACTGGTCCCGGCGAACAGTCGGACTTCGCGGCGACTCGTATCGAACACGACAGTGAAGTCTTGCTCGCCATCGGTCATTTGAATGGCGAACTCACCCGATCCACGTTCCCATTCGACGCGAGCCGAGAGCATCACGTCACGCACGGGATTGGGGACCGCGCCCCCTTCATTCGGGTTGTAGCCATAATTGTCGATCAACGGCGCGATGTGCGACTCGTCACGCAGTTCCTGGAGTGCCTTACGGAACGCGGGGTCTTCCGTGAGCGACGCGACGCGCTGAGCCGTCTCGACCGGCAAGACTCCCGTGAAGCCGAGCCGCGCCGTTTGAGGATCGAACCGCAGACCGATGGCCGGGACGGAGGACGGCGGCAGATCGACCGGCCAGTGACTCAACGCGACTGAGGTCTCATGCAAGCCCCCCGCGCGAACCCAGTGCAGGTACTCGACCCAATGAAACGGTTCGCGATCCGGGCGGCGTTCGTTCCCCTCGCGCAGCTCG
>JAYVOX010000524.1:0-4643 GCA_043757695.1 Schlesneria sp. | reverse complement strand
CGAGCCGCCGCGCACAACCTCAGCCTGATCCTGCGAAAACTGCTGGGCACCGGCCAGCCGCGAGCCTTCTCGGCCGCGTTGCACGCCCTGTGGATGTCACTGACGACCCTCCACACCCTTCACCAACGCCTTCTCGAAGCTGCGACCTTGCCGGGTCATCGCTCGCTCACACCGCATGACCTTCCACCCGACCCTCGCCGCCAAATTCCCTCACCAACCGATCACCTCCAAAAACATCGCTTTTTCAACGGGCGGTTAGGCGACCGGCAAATGAAAGTAGTCGTACTCAGCCTCCGGCCGTTGTATATAAGCGACAGACTAGGCCCTGGGCAGGCGGTGAAATCATTCGTCGAAGTCGAACTTCATTCCGTCTCGCAGGATGTGAATTGTGATGTTGCGGGCTGCCGCCGGCTCGCCTTGGACCAGCTTTTCTCGCGATGCCCGGCGCGCATCGAGGACCGTCACGTTGTTGTTGCCGATGACCTCAAACTGCCGCCCGTGAACGACAATGGCCGTCTCTTCGTCAATGCCGATCCCGAGCAGATCGGGGTGGTCGAGGATCGCCAGCGTCAGTCGATTGAAGCGGCCCTTTTGCAGGAAGTGTTGATCGACGATCACCTCGGGCCAGAGCGCGAGTCCCTCCATCAGATAGGGCGTCGAACCGACTCGCAGGCTGTCGAGATCGGACTTGCCTCCGATCATGACTTTCGACATCACGGCCGCGCCCGCACTGGTCCCTCCCACGATCCCGCCGTCTCGATACCGTTGTCGAATCGTCTCGGCGATGTCTGTGCCACGAATGCCGTTCATGAAGACGCCCTGCAATCCACCCGGCATCCAGATCAAATCGGCTTCTTGGAGCAACTTCACTGCGAGGGCAGGTTGAGTCACATTGAGGAGTGACACGCGGGCGGCATTCGTTCGCCGCCAAGCCGCAAGCGACGCGGGACCGTTCTCGCGATTGGCCTCGGCGATCAGGACGACTTTGGCTTTCGAGCCGCCTGCCAAGTCGAGCGCCTTCTCGACGACCTTGATCGTCGTGGCTCCTCCTCCGACTACGATGAGACTCCCCTTGGGTGATTCGATTTTCGGGTCGGCGAGCAACATGGCGGCAACGAGCACGGTCCACATGTGGCGGTCTCCTGGAGCCTGGCTGAAGAAGTGTCTGAGGAAGTGGTGTCTGAGGATGGGGGCTGAGTGTAATCGTGAGGCGTCTCTCGTGGGATGGGAGTTCGCGCTATCGAGTCACCTGTTCCATGGCCAGCACGAGTGGCGAACCCCGCCCGTGACTGTTAGAAACACCCCGCCAACTTGACTACCAACATCGCAATCCCGCTGCCTCAGGAACACCATGATTCACGTACTGGCTCAGATTGAAACTGGACCCGGCCACCGAGACGAGTTTTTGGTTGAGTTCGCCAAGGTGGCGGTCCTTGTCCGACAAGAGGCGGGTTGCATCGAGTACGGCGCGGCGATCGACACACCGACGGGAATCTCGGTCCAACGGAACTTGGGCGAAAACGCGGTGATGATCGTGGAAAAGTGGGAGAGTGTCGAACACCTGAAGGCGCATCTCGTCGCGCCCCACATGATCGACTATCGCTCTCGAATCAGCCTGTTTGTGCAAGGTGTCACGTTGAACGTGCTGGAGCCAAAGGTCTGATGTCGGCGGCTTGATCACGCTGACTCGCCACGTCACCAATGAGCCGAGTTACTAGCGCACAACGTGGCGATTCAGAATCAAGAAGTCGTCGCGCGATTGACGGTATTCGCAGACAAGGCCCGCGCCGAATTGGGCGACACGTTGACGAAGCAAATGGGAACGGCGATCCGTGCGGCAGGACAATTGAAGAGGTAGTTCACCGGTCTGAATTGTTCGGCGGTTATGTAGGATGGGCACTGTTGCCCGTCCGGCCATTCTCACCCGAGACGCTCACGCGAAAACCGGACTGGCAAGAGTGCCCATCCTACGGGCGTTGTTTTTGGGCGAGTTCAAAGAGGCACCGCGATGAATGAGCGAGTGATCGCAATGAGATGGGGATTGATGCTCGCTCTGGCAGTGTTGCTCGTGCCATGGCCGACCCACGCAGCCGAACGTTATGCCGCGATGTTCTCCGACGGTGGGCGTGTCGAAGAGGCGGAGGTGCGTGAATGGTTCGAGCCAACATCGGTCCCCAAGGTGGGCGGGCGGGCGTTGTTTGATGGCGCTGTTCCCGCGCGGTGGGTCATCGACCGTCAACAGCCTCCCACCACGGACCCCGAGGCATTTGTCGAGTTCTTTGGTGGAGACCGACTGGCTGGAGAAGTCGTTTCATTCCGACCGGAATCCAGCCAGACGTTCGAGCAGCAGCCGGCACATCTCGTGGTGAAGCCACTCTCCGACGTGCAGCCTCCCGACGATCCGCAATCCGGCGAAGTACGGGTCGCCACCGAATGGCTGCGGCGCGTGGTCTGGCAGCGGGTTGCCCGTGAAGAGTATCGGCCCGGCACGGTCTGGCTCCGCAACGGCGGGATGTTGACGTATCGCTCACTGCGCTGGGCTGATGGTGCGGTGACGCTGCTCACGAACGAGGGTCTCAAGGAACTGTCGTTCGCGGAGTTGGGTGAGGTTCATCTCCCGCAGCAAGATGCGTGGAACTGTTACTACGATCAGCTCGCCACGTTGTCGCCGCAGCTCAAGTCGCGACTGATCCAACTCGACACCACTGACGGCAGCCGTTGGACGACCTCCACGGAACGCTTCCAAGCGCGGCATCACGGTGATCGCAATCGGCCCGAGCAGTGGCTGCAACTCCTGCAACCGGCCTGGAGCCTCGATCCGGTTTGGCTCCGCTATCGAACTGTCCGCGCCTGGCGATTCTTTGCACCCACCGATGTGCCGCTGTCGAACTTTGCACCCGTCGAGGTCGTGCAGTCGTCGATCTTCGGCTCGGGTTGGAAATGGCAGACCAACCAAAGCGTGCAGCGTGGGCTATTGCAGTCTTTTCGCCACGAATACGGCTGGGGCTTCGGGGTGCAGGCCTCGTGCAATTTGACGTTTGAATACCCTGAGATCGCGACCGCGCTGCACATCTTTTACGGGATCGACATCTCTGCCGGTTCCGGTGGCTGCGTCAGCTCGGCGATCGTCTTGGCGAGTGGCCAAACGCTCAGTGAGCAGCGTTTCCTGACGACTTCGCACCACGTCGTCGATAGTGGCTGGCACAACCTTCCCAAGGGAACCGCCGAACAGCGTCGGTTCACCTTGCGAGCCGAGATGGCTCACGATGGTCGCCCCGCTGGAGCCGATCCGTTCGACATCCGCGACGCCGTCAACTGGTATGAGCCGGAAGTGAAGCTGGACCCCGCGGCGCTCGAAGCAGAGGTCTCCGCGCGCGTCGCTGCACGGTTGCAGGGACTGGCTGGCTGGAGCCTTTCATCGGCGGACGCGAAGACGCTGAAACTGGCGAGTGTCCTAGACGTGCTTGTTCCACGCGATCCAGAGTTTCGGTTGGTGGCTCGCTCGACGGAACGGTTCGTCATCGCGTCACGCAAGCTAAAGGTCGGATCACAGCACCGCTGGCTGTCGATCGCAGTCAGCCGCTTTCCTGAGAACACCTCGCCCACGTTCGTGCAGTTGAAAGTCGAGGGTCGCTCGCTGGGCGAGTTCGAGGTGCCGCTCAGAAACACACCGAGCGATCCCGATCCGATCCTGGTGCCGATTCACGAACATCAGGGCCGCACCGTGAACGTCGAGTTCGTGGTGTTCGGTACCGATGAAAAGTCACTCGTTGATTGGCGCGGCTGTGCGCTGACATCCGATCGGCCGGGAGTTCTCACAATTTTTGAGGACGACCCGAAGTTCGCCACGCTGCTCCATCGTGGTGTTGGCAGCGTGACTGCCGATGATGCGCAGCCGTACTCGGGGAAGTCGTCGGTGCGCGTCACGCCTGATGCCGGAGACAATGCTCAGTTGCCGGGCCTCGAAGTGTCCATTGCCGATCAACCGCACCTCGGACAGTACCGCTATATCGTCTTTGCCTGGAAGCAACCGACGGGAACACGGCTGCAACTTCAGTTCGCCAACGACGGACGTTTGGGGGAACAGATTACGCAGCAACTCCTGCGTGCGGATCGCCTGAAGGGCAAGCCGTTTCGCCGCCCACGTGGTCTCGTGGGAGCACCCGATGATCGCGGACTGCGACATGGCTACGCCTATGACGCGGGAAGCAAACCGCAGTCGGCCGGATCGTCATTGCGTCTAAACGGTGCGATGCCGAAGGACTGGCAGCCGATCGCACGCGACCTGTATGGCGACTTCGGCTCATTCACCATGACCGGCTTGGCCGTTGACTGCACCGATGGCGAAGCGGCTTGGTTGGATCACGTCTACCTCGCACGCACGCCGCCAGACATGGAATTCGTGCGGACGTACCTCGTCAATCCGCAGGTTGTGACCAAACTCGACCCCAGTCTGATTGATGTGGCCGCGCGGCGCGAAGACTACGGCCGATTGCTCGCGCCGTTCACGAAACAGTTCTCGACGCTCGATCTGGCGCATGGTCTCGCGCGTCTGAGCGAACACATGGGGCAGACCGATGTCCTGAGAACTCATCCCCACGCACAGGACAAGCCGGCGATCTTTCGCGCGGGCTTGGTCTTGC
>JAYVOX010000523.1:0-4656 GCA_043757695.1 Schlesneria sp. | reverse complement strand
CTGCCGTGAGGCTGCGGGTTCTTGATCGCCGCAGGAAACCCGTGGCCTCACGGCACACGGCTCGCTTAAAACGTCTCAGTTGTGGCCGTGCGAGGTATCAACACAAGGAGAATCCTCTCATGTCTGACGTGACCATTCTCAATGCAACGCTCGTGTTGCCCGATCGCTTGCTCGACGACGCCTGGCTTCAAATTCAATCGGGACGGATCGCAGCGTTCGGTGCGTGCGATTCGTTGATGCCGCCTGCTGGTCCAACGTGGGATGCTTCAGGCCGGTTCCTCGCGCCGGGTTTCATCGACATGCACGTGCATGGCGGCGACGGCGCGGATTTCATGGATGGCGATGAAGCGGCGTTTGCGACGGTCATTGCGGCGCATCGGCGGCACGGCACGACGGGCCTCGTCCCGACCAGCACCGTGGCGACTCACGAGCAAACGTTGCGGTTTTTGGAGCTCAGCGAACACTTTCGCGCCACGGGCCAAGTCTTGGGGGCGCACCTCTACGGGCCGTACTTCAACGAAGACAAAGTCGGTTGCCACCCGCTCGCTCCAACGAGACCACCGACGAAGTCCGAGTACGGCGAGTACCTCCGTTTCGCGAACACGATGCTGGTCGCGACTTGTGCTCCCGAGTTGCCCGGTGCGAGCGACTTCTTTCGCGATGCGGCTGCGGCGGGGATTCGACTCAACGCGGGCCACTCGAATGCGTCATGGTCCGAGATGCAGGCGGCGTTCGATCTCGGGATGAGGCACGTCGATCATTTCTATTGCGCGATGAGCAGCGTCCCCGGTTTGCGAGAACGCTTCGGAGTCCCGATGCAGGCGAGCATGACGGAGTTCGTACTCGCCACGAACGAGATGACGACCGAGATCATCGCCGATGGCCAACACCTCGCACCCGAGTTGTTGCGATTCGTCGTGCGGATGCTCGGAGTCGATCGTGTCGCCCTCGTCACCGATAGCAATCGCGCCCTCGACATGCCTCCCGGCGAGTACATCTTCGGGCCGCGTGATGCTGGCGTGACGATCGTCAGCGACGGTGCCGTCGGTTGGACGGCCGATCAGTCTGCACTGGCGAGTAGCGTGCGCGGCATGGACTTCATGGTCCGACACATGCACCAAACGGTCGGTCTCGAACTCCCTCAAGCCGTCCGCATGGCCACGCTCACCCCGGCGACGATTCTTGGCGTCGATACCGAACTCGGCAGCCTCGAAATCGGCAAGCAAGCGGACCTCGTGTTACTGGATGAGCAACTGAACGTCCGCCGCGTCTGGATGAAGGGACCGGAACAGTGATCTTTCGAGGTCTATCAACGAGCAAACCCCTGATAAGCAGGGGTTTGTTTGTCATTACGAGTTTGGAGCGGGCAACGAAAAACTCACTCGCGCTGCAAAACCAGAAGCCACCGTTCGGACTCGAACCGAAGACCTACGCTTTACGAAAGCGTCGCTCTACCAACTGAGCTACGGCGGCAAGAACACGCTGCATGGAAGGTCGGCAAATTACACGCTGACCACTTCACAGGCAGGCCATCCAGAGGTTTCGCGTCCGACCTAGGCCAAACGCGGGCGGGATGATAGCAAAATCAAGACATCGGGCAAGGCCGCAAGTTCGCTCGTAATGAGCTTCAAAAACAGGCGTTCGCGGGGCTACTGTTGAGCGGACATTCCATTCCAGTTACGTGAATTGCGCCTGGTCAATGTGGCCACGAGATTCACAGGAAGAGGCCGCGCGTGGCCGAATGGTGTCGTTCCACCGCCAGCCACCGTCGCATCACAGTCCAAAGTCAAATCCATCAGAACCACATCGCAGAGGAAAGGGATTGCAACGAATGCACAACTCACTGTTTGCTTCACTGTTTGAAGAGTTGGCCGCGCTGTTGGAGATTCAGGGAGCGAATGCCTTTCGCGTGCGAGCCTATCGCAATGCAGCGCGCACGCTGGAGAACCTGTCCGAATCGGCCGCTGACATCGTGGCGACGGCCGGTCGTAGCCTGACGGAACTCGACGGCATCGGTCAGGACTTGGCCGACAAGATCAAAGTCATCGTGCAGACGGGTGTGCTGCCACAGTTGGAAGAGTTGAGAGCAGAAGTTCCAGCGGGCGTCGTGCAGATGTTGCGCATCTCGGGACTCGGCCCGAAAAAAGTGGCGACGCTGTTTCATGAGTTGGGTCTCACCACTCTGGCCGATCTCAAAGTGGCCTGTGAATCGGGGCGCGTCGCCGAACAGAAGGGCTTCGGCAAGAAGACCGCGCAGTCGATCCTCGAAGGGATCGCGCACGTCGAAGAGGCGGGAAAGCGCGTCTCGATCTCCATCGCTCGCGCGTCGGCCGAGGCGATCGTCAGCGATCTCGCGCAGTTGGCGGGGGTTTCCCAAGTGTCGGTCGCGGGGAGTTGCCGTCGGCGCAAGGAGACGTGCGGCGACTTGGACATCCTCGCCATCGCGGATGACTCGTCCGTTCCAATGGACCGACTCGCCGAGCATCCGCTGGTTGAGAAAGTTCTCGCACGCGGCGAGACCAAGCAGCGCGTGCGATTGCGCGGTGGCCTCGAACTCGATCTGCGGGTCGTGTCCGTCGAGTCGTATGGCGCGGCGATGCAGTACTTCACCGGATCGAAGGAGCACAACATCGTCATTCGGCGGCGTGCTCAAGAACGAGGTCTCAAGCTCAACGAGTACGGTCTCTTTCGCGGTGACGAGTACGTCGCGGGACGAACCGAAGCCGACGTGTATGCGGCAGTCGGTCTGCCGTTCATCCCGCCCGAGTTGCGCGAGAACCGAGGTGAGATCGAATTGGCGGAAGCAGGTTCATTGCCACAATTGATCGAGTTGGCCGACATTCAGGGCGATCTGCACATGCACACGACCGCGACGGATGGTGCGGCCACGATTCGTGAGATGGCCGAGGCGGCGAAGGCGCGCGGATTGAAATACATCGCGATTACCGATCACTCGAAGCGCGTCACGATGGCGAACGGACTCGATGCGACCCGACTGCGGCAACACTGGCGAGACATCGACAAAGTGCGCGGCCAAGTGTCGGGAATCGAGATTCTGTGTGGCATCGAGTGCGACATTCTCGAAGACGCGACGATGGACCTCGACGACGAAGTCCTCGCCGAAGCCGATTGGGTGATCGCCGTCTTGCACTACGGTTTGAAGCAGCCGCGCGAGCAGATCATGCAGCGGTTGTTGAACGCGATCCGCAACCCGCACGTCGATGCGATCGGGCATCCGTCGGGACGATTGATCGGCAGTCGCCCCTCCGCCGACATCGACTACACCACGTTCCTCAATGCCGCCGCCGAACACGGTGTCATGCTGGAAATCAATGCCTGTCCGTCACGACTCGACCTCGATGACATTCAAGCGGCCGCCGCCAAGTCGCGCGGCATCCCGATTGTGATCGACACCGATGCACACTCCACCAACGGCTTCGATGTGCTGACCTATGGAGTCGATCAGGCACGTCGAGCCGGTCTCACGAAGCACGATGTCGCGAATGCACTGCCGTGGCAGGAGTTCCGTCAGCGGTTGAAGAGCCGGTGAGGGACAGTCATTTGTCAGTAGGCAGTCGGCAGTGAACACGTGGGATAGATCTTTCCTCCCGCTCGCATCAACAACTGGCAGAATCAATCAGCGGATTGAGGCGAGCCGGGAGGAATTGGGGTCAGGCACCGCAGACTTCAGATTTGGCGGATTGCAACCCTCGATTGCAATCCAAGCTGCCCCCCGCCAAATCTGAAGTCTGCGGTGCCTGACCCTTGGCTGTTTGTTCAAAACATCTCACCTCAGGCCGCGCGAGGGATAAAACAAGAGGACTGTCGGCTTCGGACTGGCGCAGCAACAACGGGCGGCAGTCGCTTTCATCCGTGTTCCGTCCCTGTCATCCGTGCGGTCAATTTTCTTCAGACCAGAGAATCGCACAGATGGCAGGGCCGAAGCACGGATGAAGAACAAGTGACAGCCGCCAGATCACCACGATCACGAGAGCGCCCAGCCAGTTATTGAGGCGTCTGCGGGCAGTGGCGTGTCTCGGATGATTTTCGGCCGGACTCATCCGCGACTCATTTCTTCAACGCCGCAACGGCGATCTTCTGCAAATCGCGGCGGATATCGGAAGCATCCGCGTTTTGCAGGCCGACGCGCTGGAAGAGCAGGATCACGAAGAGGTCTTGATGCGGGTCGATCCAGCCTTGTGTTCCGAACGCGCCGCCGTGACCGAACGTTCCCGCCGACAGCATTTGGTGGACCCCTTCCGGCTTACGAGTCACCGCGAATCCAAACCCGAAGCCCATCCCTTCCGTGAACCCGGTCTTGAGGTCACCCGTCTGAACCTTCGTCAGCTCCACGAGGCTCGGCTCCGAGATGATCTTCGTCGAACCGATCGTGCCTCGGTGCAACAGCGCGCGATAGAGCTTGGCGAGATCGCCTGCGGTCGAATACAGGCCACCCGCTGGAATGGGGTGCCGAGCATTCTTCGTCGGGCCGAGCAACTGAAAGCCAATCGGAACGAGCTTGCCATCCTTGCTGCCGTAGAGACTGGCCAGCCGCGAGAGTTGCTCGTCCGTCGGATAGAACGACGTATCGGTCATGCCGAGCGGCTCGAAGATGCGCTTCGCCAGAAACGATTCATACGACTGGCCCGAGACCAC